>CAZFSC010000285.1:0-1529 GCA_964521585.1 uncultured Limnohabitans sp. | reverse complement strand
CTATACCCTCCTGTTCCGAATATTTCTTCTATTTCAATTCCTTTTTCTTCCAGAAGCTTGATTATTCTTTTATCTGAAATAACATCGGCTACATATAGAATTTGAGCCATATTTTGGTCGCTACTGATTTTGAATTCAAGAACGCCTTTCTCCGCATTGAGAATCTTTTCTACTTCTTCCACATTTGCAGACTCAGCAGATATTTCTTTTATTTTTAGTTTTAAGATATTATTCATAACAAATTTATTTTTTGGTTTTCTTAAAATAGCATATGAATTTGATCATCGCTTTTTACTTCATTATCACTTGATGCAACTTGTATTATAAATGAATTACCTTGGAAAATGTTAGAAAAACGAGCCTATAATTTCTAAAATAGCCCTTATAATAACCTATTAAAACAACCTAAAATGAAGTACTTGTATCTGTTTACCATTGTGTTGTTTCTTGGCTGCAACGGCAATGAAAAGAAAAACGAAGCAGCAGATCCGGAAACTACCGGGCAAGAGGAGAAAAAAAATGTTGAAAAGAAGGAAACCGGCGATGTATTCCTGTCAGAAGGCGAAACCTATTCCAATGATCGTTTTCGTGAGGTTACCGTAGAGCGAAAAGATGACCATACATTTCTTGTGGAAGGCAAGGCACAGTTGTTTGAAGGGACGTATAATTGGGTGATTGAAGACGGTCACCGGGAGCTCAAAGAAGGATATGGTACTACCTCTGCAGGTGCCCCTGACTGGGGAAAATTCAGTTTTACAGTAGAAGCCGAAAAGAAAGAACCCAATACGGTATTGCATCTTATCCTTTTTGAGTCCAGCGCAAAAGACGGCAGCCGGCAGCACGAATTGATGATTCCGCTTTACTGATACTGTTGATGATATGCTGTCGCGCTGGATTGCGAGACGGTATCAGAATGGATTGGCTCGGATGAAATTTTGCCTTGGGAGGTACCCATTTGGGTATTGCGCTGGATGCTCATCCTGCTTTCATTTTGGCAGTAGGGCAGTACGAAGATTGTAGACCTTCAAAATTCCCTATTCTTTACAGGAAAGTTGACTTGCAGTTCTTGGTGGATCAGCGGAATTCTGGTCAGCTTTTCAGAACTTACCAAGAAGCCAAAGTGTAGAATCCGTACTAGCAAGATCCGGAAATTTGATTAAATATTCGTTTAGTTTATTTAGGGTTCCTATAGCTTATTGATAGGATTTAGATAGGTTTTCCAGAAAAATATTATACAGTAACCTTATCGTAACTATCTGTTATTCTTTACCTTATTATTCCATTTATTTGGAATTTTTATCTGGCCTTTTTACTTTAGTTATCGATTTTCCGGACCTCCAAATTTTTAAGCTATGGCGACTTTACCCAACTCCAATATTATCCTGCCCAAAGGTAAAATCGGAAATCTCGTTTTCTACACGCTCAACGGTAAAACGGTGGTTCGGAGCAAACCTTCACCGAACCATAAAAACAAGCATAATCCAAGTCCGCTACAACTGATTCAGCGGGAGAAATTAAAAACCATCAAT
>CAZFSC010000284.1:0-1529 GCA_964521585.1 uncultured Limnohabitans sp. | reverse complement strand
CGATATCCAAGTGCCTCATGGGGTCTTTCCCGATTATAGTCTTCCATCCATTCCATCGCTTTTTCCCTGACCTCATCCAGAGAATTAAATACATTGGCGCTAAGCAGTTCTTTTCTGACCGATCCATTGCAGCGTTCTACATAGCCGTTCTGCATCGGCTTTCCTGGCTGGATAAAGACCAGCTCGATCTCCTTTTCCCTACACCAGTGATCTAACAGGCGGGAGATAAACTCAGGACCATTGTCCACGCGGATCATTTTGGGGAGTCCCCGGACCAGCTCAAGAAACTCCAATACTCGGATCACCCGTTGTGCAGGAAGTGAAAAGTCTACTTCCATGGCCAGCATTTCCCGGTTATAATCATCCAGAATATTGAGCAACCGGAAGTGCCTACCGCTCCAGAGACTATCACTCATGAAATCGACAGACCAGACTTGGTTGATCGATTCTGGTCTAAACAAGGATTGTTTGATCCTTGCCGGTAGCCGTTTCTTGTGTCTGCGCCTGATGTTCAGTCCCATGGCAGAATAGATGCGGTAGACCTTTTTATGATTCCAAAGATGGCCTTTTCTACGAAGCCGGTAGTGGGACTGCCAAAAGCCAATGGCTGGGTGTTTGGCTACCAATTCTTCCAACGCCTGGATCACGGGCATATCGTTTTTTGGTTTAGGTTGATACTGGAAAGTACTTCGTGGCACGCAAAGCGTCTTACACGCCTGACGTTGGCTCACCCCATGTTCTTCGACCATGAACTGAACCAGCATGCCTTTTTCATCAGGCGTCAGAGCTTTTTTGCCACCGCATCCTTGAGTGCCTCATGCACCAGACTCAGATCGGCAAACATCCGCTTCAAGCGGGAGTTCTCTTCTTGAAGTTCTTTTAGTTTTTTGACCTCACTGGCTTCCATCCCACCATATCGCTGCTTCCATTTATAAAAAGTAGTAGGAGTTACTTCCATCTCGCGGCAGATTTCCTCTACTTTTCTGCCGCCCTCGTGAGCTTTGATCGCTTTTACAATCTGTGTTTCTGTGAATCTCGATTTTTTCATAATAACCATTTAAAGTTGATAATTTCAATTCAACTTTCAAATGGCCGACTTTTAGGGGAGCTTACAGGGGGTGTAAAGTTTGTTGAATCTGAAACTCATCGTTCATAGATTTTCGAATCTTTAAACTTTAACTTTAATTTTTATGAAAAAGAATCAATTTCAAGTTGTGTTGGGAGCAATTGCTCTTATCTGTTTGCTTAGCTTTCCGCTGAGCTCGGTTTCTCTGGCCCAAGGCTCTGTGGGAGGCGGTGGTGATCCAAGTTTATGTTCTTGGGATGATGAAACTTTATCCTGTGTAGAGGAATTTACTGGTCAGGGATATTGTGCAACATATCCACCGAATTGTAATGGCCCAATAGTTAATCCTTAAAACATAATTTCCTGCATGTAATCACATGCAGGATTTTTTCTACTATGAAAACAGCATTTCTAAATCTTACCTTAGCAACAATCTTTTCTTTTATTTACGCATGCTCCCCAT
>CAZFSC010000283.1:0-1550 GCA_964521585.1 uncultured Limnohabitans sp. | reverse complement strand
TCTTTCAATTTAAAAATTTTTAAGGGAATTTTTTCAATTGAACTATTGAATGCAACCCAAAGCAGGGAGGAATATAGCTTTAAAGTCACCGGATAGTAAATTCGCTCAGGTATAGCTTAAGCCCTCCAATTTCCTAACTTGTACTGTTACTATCCGTTGAGGTATTTTGAAAATCAAACAAAGTAGAAAATCACCCTAATTGCTAATTTCTCCTTTGCATAATATTAGCTAAAAGTCATTCCAATGCTTTTCCGCCTCCTCCTTTTCCTGCTATTTATAGCCCTAATCGACTGGTATTCTTTTCAAGCTTTTAAAACACTTTCTCAATTACAGGCCTGGGTCAAGATTGGATATTGGGTCTTTTCCATCATCGTTTATTTTTTTATAGCATATGGCCTTCTCACTTTCAACCGGGGACTGATCAACCCAAACATTGGAAGAATGGTCTCCCTCCTGGTTCTGTCACTTGTTCCGAAACTAATTATAATAGTCTTTCTTTTTGGGGAGGATATTCTCCGCCTTTTCACTGGGACCTTTCATTTCCTGGCCGGAAGCCAAGACGGTGAATTCTTGCCTAACCGAAGAAAATTTATAAGCCAGACGGCATTGGTCCTATCCGCGATCCCTTTTCTCGGAATCCTTCATGGGGTACTGATTGGTAAATATCGATTCAGGGTAATCAGTCATACCCTTGAATTTGATGACCTGCCAGCCGAGTTTGATGGCTTTACCATTACCCAGATTTCAGATATCCATTCCGGAAGTTTTAACAATAAAAAGAAACTAGAGTACGGCATTGATCTGATCAATCAGCAAAAATCCGATGTCATCCTATTTACAGGCGATTTGGTCAACAACCAATCGAAGGAAATGGAGCCCTGGATAGAAACTTTCAAAAGGCTGAAGGCACCCATGGGCAAATATTCCATTCTCGGCAACCACGACTATGGAGACTACATGACCTGGCCCAGCAAGGAAGCCAAAGTGGCCAATATGATGCGTCTTTTTGAAATTCAGGAAGAACTGGGATTTAGGCTATTGCGCAATGAAAATGTGAAAATCACCAAAGCAGGAGCAAGCATAGACCTGATTGGCGTGGAGAATTGGGGAAAAGGTTTTGCACAATATGGAGACCTACCAAAAGCGGTAGCAAACCTCAGTGATCAAAGTTTTAAAATATTGATGAGCCATGACCCTTCTCATTTTGATGAAGAGGTAAAAAACTTCTCCCAATTTATCCATCTTACCTTAAGCGGGCATACGCATGGAATGCAGTTTGGAATTGAAATTCCAGGCTTTATCAAGTGGAGTCCTGCTTCCCTACGCTACCCCAAATGGGCTGGACTCTATGAAGAACTTGGCCGCTACCTGCATGTCAACCGTGGATTTGGGGTTTTGGCTTTTCCGGGTCGGGTAGGTATTTGGCCGGAAATTACGGTGTTGAAGTTGAAGAAGAAATAGTGGTACTTGATAGGTAGATTTTTTATTCCCAGTAATAGAAACTAGAATTAATTATTGTTCGGATCAGGCTACGAGATTAATTTTTCCAA
>CAZFSC010000282.1:0-1583 GCA_964521585.1 uncultured Limnohabitans sp. | reverse complement strand
GGTCGTGAGAAATCACCACTACTGCTTTGGCTTTGTTCATCAAAAAATCCTCCAACCACTGAATCGATTCGATATCGAGGTGATTGGTAGGCTCATCGAGAAGAATCAAGTCCGGGTTTTGTAGCAAAATCTTTGCAAGCTCAATTCGCATCCGCCAACCTCCGGAAAATTCCGAAGTGGACCGCTGAAAATCCGCCCGCTCAAATCCCAATCCTAAAAGCACCTTCTCTACTTCTGCCTCATAATTGACTTCCTCGATGGCATAGAATTTCTCTGATAGCTCGGACACTTGCTCAATGAGCTTGTAATATTCCTCGGATTCATAATCTGTCCGTACGGTCAACTCCTCGTTGATTCGTTCGATTTCCGCTTTCATATCCAGGTAGCTGGCGAAGGCTTTTGCAGTCTCTTCCATGACCGTACAATCATCAGAGGTCAACAAATGCTGCGGCAAATAGGCCACTACAAAGCCTTTCGGTGCGGATACAGATCCAGAACTTGGCTTGGTTTGCCCAGCAATGATTTTTAGCAAAGTGGATTTACCAGCACCATTTTTACCCATCAAGGCAATTTTGTCATTTTCGTTGATGGCGAAAGAAACGTTACTGAAAAGAGTGGAACCGCTGTGGATGACGGCGACATTATCTACTGAAATCATGGGATTGAAATTGAAGGGGCAAAGGTAAGGAATTGAAGATTGAAAAATTGTAAAACCTGAACCCCCATTCCTGAAAGGGGAGTAGATTAATTTGAAGTTGTGTTTTTTGGATTTAGATTTTCTCCATGAAAGAGGTTGGGTAAATGAAAACTCCAAAAACCATCAAGCAGCATTTTGCATCAAGTATGGCAAAATTGGGACAGCTTCCAGAGGTGCTTTTGAAGAGCGGTCGCCGGCATTTATGATTGCGGAGTTAGTAAATGATGCAAGTGTCAAGGCGGATATAACTCAAGCCAAATTGGCTCCAAAACGCAATGTTAACAGTGCATATCTTTCGAAGGTTGAGAGCGCAGGGAGTGGTATCAGAGTCTCAACTCAAAAAAAGTGATTGAAAAAGAAGTCGGCGGAAAGCTTAGTATTCTAGAGAAGTTGTTTTAGTCCTGCATTTTTAATCGAAATAAAAAGTAGCAATTTTTTTTTTGGAAAAGAATTGGTAACTAGATAGTTAAATAATCTGGTTTGTAAAAAAGATTTCAATTCTCATCTCAACCAAAACCAAGCTCATGATGACACTAGCTTATAAATTTTTACTTCTATCCTTAATGTGTGTTTTTGTGCTCTCGCAAAACAAGTTAGTTGCTCAAGTTAAGAAGGAGATTAAAACTGAGAGCTCGGCCGAAATTTTCACGGCGAAACATGCCATTTATGGCGAATTGGGAGGAACCTCGACTGGTTATGGAATCAATTATGGCTTTATTTTTCATCAAAAAAAAAGACTTAAATATTCAGCTAGTATAGGATTTTTCATGCGCTATCAAGATGAAATTATTCGCTCATTTTCAGGGTTTTGGGTGCCTTCTTTCTCGACCGAAATATCAGCGCTTTGGGGAAAGTCTTATGGCCATTTTGAATTCGGGTCTGGCTT
>CAZFSC010000281.1:0-1625 GCA_964521585.1 uncultured Limnohabitans sp. | reverse complement strand
GTTTTAATCAGGAACCGATCGCGCTCAACACGGATGATTTCAGACCGGGGAAGGGGACACAGATGTCGCTTTTTTAAAATCTAATTGTGGATTCAGTACGTATGAAGCAATAGATATTAAGTTTTAGAAAATAATTTTTTCTCAATTCATCACATCCTTTATCCGGTCGGTCACAAGTACTGACCTGCTCATCCCGATATAGTCCCTTTTGTCACAATGGTCGAACTGGATGTCCCTTACGGCGTATTTATTTGAGTACTGAAAGGTCAAAACCAATGCCCGAAATTAGGCAGTTTTCTGAAAAGGTACGTACATTGTACCAATTTCATTCACAAAGAAGCTAAGGGATTTTGGGCAATTGAATATGACCTTCAGTAAAAAGCTAAAACGTCTTGCAACCAACACACTGGCCATTATGGGGCTGTGGAGCATCGTTATAATGCTGATCTCATCCATCACTTTATTGTCTTCCATACAGGAAGGGGTCTCCTCCTCAATTGTTGATGTAGTGGTATTTGAACTGATCTGTATCTCACCCTGGATTTTGTTCACACCTGCTATTATCTGGCTGGCACGTAACTACAGGTTCGATCGCGAAATTCTGGTAAAAAGTATTTTCTTTCATCTATTTGCGGCTGCCGTGGTTTTTAGTGTTCATTCTGTAGTGCAAAGCTATGCCGTCTCTCTCTATTACGATGTAACATTCTCTTGGTCCTATATCAGGCATGATTTCCTGGGATTTTTGGACATGAGGGTCATGCTTTATGCGGGAATGTTACTGGCGGTAAACATTGTGGATTTTCAAAGAAAGAGCAGAGAGACGCGCCTTAATGAATCACGCCTTAAAGCTGAACTCAATGAGGCGAAATTTCATGCCTTGTTGAATCAGATTCAGCCGGATTTTCTGCTCAAAAGTCTCGATTTGGTCAATGAGAGTCTGGACCACAGCGAAGAAATCTCTGAAGAAATCCTCACCGAATTCAGTGATTTGCTGAGAATTATGCTGGCCAATGTAAAAAGAGACGAAGTTACGATTAAAGAAGACCTCAAGTCCTTTAGGCTCTACCTGAGCATTTTGGAGAAAAGAATGGAGCAGCCGCTTGAGGTGGAAACCAAGGTTGGTGAAGAGTGTTATGAGGTTCTGATTCCCTCATTTATGATGTTGATCCCGGTTCTTGAAAAGATTATCGATTCCCTGGACTATAAACAGGGACACATCTCGAAAATAAGTTATCTGGCTGAATGTAAAGATGGGAAAACCTACCTGGACTTGGTAATCAGGGGGCAAAATATTCCCTACCAAGATGTACCTGAAATTATCCAAAAAGTGGGTTTCCATAAGATTGTTGAGAAGTTTGATCACAAATATGGCAAGGATATACAGTTTAAAACCCAGACAAAAGCAGATATGATTCGTACCACGTTTGTATTCCCCTATATAAATTCGGGAGAAGAACACGCCTTGTCAGCTACTATTGAAGAAACCGCACTGATGGGTTAAGTTTAAAATGATTCGCCGGACTCATGGGCAAGTTAATTCAAAAACTAAAGCAGGAAAAATTCATTGTTGCCATTGGGGTAACGGTCTGGCTCTTTCTTTTCCTGACTACCGTGAGCAAATCGTA
>CAZFSC010000280.1:0-1692 GCA_964521585.1 uncultured Limnohabitans sp. | reverse complement strand
TGCCCGCGTACTCAGAAAGATGGCGGAGCGAGATGTTTTTGAAAAACTTGGTTTCAATATAGAACAAGAAAGCTTTAAAAACTCAATCGAGAGTTTTTTAGATAAAGCAGCAAAGATCATTGTGCCCATAGAAATTGTGATGCCACCCATAAAAATTGAATCTATTTCGTCATTGGAACAGTTGCGTAAAAAATTACAGGCACACAAGGCAGAAGGTACGAAAGTCTCTTTGATGCATATGTTTGGGATGCATATCAATATTGAAACTCCTGCACTGAATATTGAAACTATACTAAAGTATCTGCGAGCATTCTTGTTGCTCTATCCCTGGCTGTTGCAAAAGCTGGAAATAGATATTTCCAGGAAACTGTCTCCTTTTGTAGATCCCTTTCCCAAAGAATATGTTTTTAGAGTGCTGGATATCGATTATGATCCATCACATAAAGAGTTCATTGCAGACTATGTAAAATATAATCCCACGAGAAACAGGCCGTTAGATCTGCTTCCAATACTTGCTATGCTTGACGAGACTATTATAGAACGCAGGCTAAACGGTGAGAAAAATAGGCCAAGACCTACTTTTCACTACCGATTGCCAAACAGCAAAATTGATGATGTAAATTGGACATTTACTGAAGAATGGAACTATTGGGCAGCTGTAGAAGAGTTAGCGCAAAAGCCTGAAATGATTGAGAAGCTTTCTCAGTTATATATGATGCGCAGAGAAAAAACACTGGTTTCTTTTAAGAAGGAATGGGTCGAAACTATAGTTATATTATTGGATTTGTATGAGAACTAGCAAACCGACCATTGGTGTAACGGGACCAGATAAGGGCGGAACTGCTGCATGGTGGTTTACAAAATACGCGGTATTATTACAGGGAGGGAAACCGGTAAGAATTACCCCTTCCAATCCAAATCCAGACGAGAAGCTGGATGGGCTTATCCTAGGAGGAGGAGCCGATATTGATCCGGAAAGATATGGGGAATCTTTTTCGAATAATCCTTTTGAAATGGGTCCCGAATCCCCAACCTTATATCAAAGGTTCATAAAAGTACTGTCTTTTTTGTTTTATCCCTTTCTGTTTTTGATTCGCAAACTCCTGTCGACGAAATCATCTGCCGTTGATCCGGAAAGAGATAGGCTTGAGTTCGAGATTCTTCAAGAGGCCATCGAGAATACCATTCCCATATTAGGTATATGCCGTGGATCTCAACTGATTAATGTCCATTTAGGAGGGAATTTGCATCAGGATATAGGAAATTTCTATGGCGAAGTGCCTCGGGTTTATTCCATATGGCCCAAGAAGGAAGTAAGTATTGAATCAAATTCGAAACTGGGCCAGATAATTGGAAAAGATAAAATTTGGGTTAATGCTTTGCATAACCAGGCTGTGGATACCAAGGGCAGTGGACTGAAGGTCATAGCGCGTGAGGCAACAAATCTGCCGCAGGCTATAGAGCATATTTCATATCCATTCATGGTGGGTGTACAGTGGCATCCAGAATATATGCCCCAGATAGTACATCAGCGCGCTATTTTTGCCGCAATGGTTCAACAGGCTAAAGAGCCTGAAAATTAATTCATCTCCGCCCAGTTACTGTTCGTCATATCAGATGTCTACTTTATAATCTACGAAGTGTCGTTCCTCGATTACGGAATCAATAAATTTTACCGCTTTTTTGTGGTGA
>CAZFSC010000279.1:0-1692 GCA_964521585.1 uncultured Limnohabitans sp. | reverse complement strand
TTGTAGACAATCCTACATCTTGCTTACTGCACCCCGGCGCAGTATCATCCCTTGCAGGGGCTTTATCCAGACGGTTTAAATCAGTTAGCCCAGCGCATTGAAAACGTGATGGACAGATTTTCAAAAAGTGGGCGCCTGACTATCAGTCCTTCAGTTTTCCAGATTCCAGAGCCAACTGAAGGCTGCTGCTTTCCAATCCCTGATCGGGCTTCCTGATTCCGATCTCCACCCCAGCCCCTGGTAATAGAAATAGAAAACCTCTCCCTCTTCAGCCGGATAATCTTGGGCCACAAAGAATCCGTTGACCTCATCCATCGAAGGACCCGGGAAATCAGGTCTGTTCAGTGCAATTGCTTCATTCATCATGGAGATGTTGGTTAAGTGTATCGGTGAACTACCGGATATCCTCAAACAATTGCCCACAAGAACTTAGGTAGTTGGGAGTTTTTTTCTGAGAGATGAAAAAATGAAAATCACCCGAGTCACTGTCAGGACCTGAATTTCCAAAACAGAAAAGCCTTAGGTTACAAGCCCTAAATCCCGAACCTATGGAAATCGAACTGGTAACACTGGCAGATCTTGAAAATCTGAAAAAAGAAATCCTTACCGAGATCAAAAAACTTATCTCTTCCCCTGCGGCTGAACCCGAAAAACGATGGCTGAAATCAAAGGATGTGCAAAAGCTTTTGGGAATTTCAGCAGGCACTTTGCAGACCCTTAGAAATCGGGCGATGATTCCCTATTCCAGGCTGGGCGGGGTGATTTATTACAATCAGGAAGAAGTCAAAAAAGTCCTGGAGTACCCAAAGGGAAAACAGCATCTCTTATTTGGAAGATCCAGGCAGCGCTGACCTTTTGGAAAAGTAATTTCCTTGCCAATCGGATTTCTAAAAAGGAAGCCTAAAGCTCCCCTTCATCTGCAAAGGAAAAGTATCCTTCCCTAGTCAGTATGATATGATCAACCACCGGCAGATCCAGTGTTGGCCCGATTTCTACCATTCTTTTAGTCAGTCTTCTATCCTGTTCAGAAGGCTGAAGGTTTCCCGAAGGATGGTTATGACTTTTATGTAAAGCTTTACATAAGAGTCATTATGCAAAGTATTTATTTATGCAAAGAAATATTCATAAGATAGTGATTAAAAATGAGTTGTATGCGAATTACTTTACATAAAAATACACCGTATTAGAATTTAAACTTTGGATATCGCATTTTTATCGTATTGCAATTTCCATAAAAATAGCCTTAAAGAGCATTTAGCAGAGATTCTAGAATCCTCCTTTGGTTAATATACAAATGACTCCAAAATCACGAGTAATTTATTATGTAAACAAAAATCAAATTAAATTACTCATTATCAGTTGATTAAATTATTTGCTTTACATAATCATTTCCTTTACATAATGGCTCAGAACAATGGAGGATGAATTCGCTTTCAGGGCAGTGGCAAATACCACTTTGGCATCAACTACAGTTCCGGCAGTTCCTCCTGAGCTTATCGTACAGATTCCCAGTACCCGGTTCGCCCTGTTGAGGAGCATCAACTGGAACTGCTCTATGAATTCATAGGTTATCCTGATTCCAAAACCCCAGCAATACTTCATACACCTGTCTTGAGCAGCTTACCTTCGGTAGCAGACTTGGTTTGATTTTAGGTCGGTAGGCCAATGTGATTTCCGCAACCTCATTCAACC
>CAZFSC010000278.1:0-1747 GCA_964521585.1 uncultured Limnohabitans sp. | reverse complement strand
AAGAGAGATTCAAAAAATATTGGCTACCGAAGCAAGCAATCATGATCTGAATGTAAACGCAATGGGCCAAACGCTGGGCATGAGTCGATCCAAACTTTATCGAGAGTTTAAAAAAAGGATCAGTATAACTCCTAACCGGTTGATTAGGTTGTACAGGCTACAGGATTCGCTGGAATACCTGGCTCAAAACAGGCTGCAGATTGCGGAAGTAGCTTACCGGGTAGGATTTAGCAGCCCGGCTTACTTTTCGCATTGCTTTCAAAAGGAATTTAATTGCAGCCCCACAAAATATCAGGATCAGGTGAAATAGACCTTGCTCTCCGACACTTGTTACATTTTTGAAAGTATTTGAACTGTTATTGAATACGCTTTTCTGGATTGTTCACTATTCTTTTAAAAGGCCGCTGTGATTGGAGAAAGCGGGACATTCACTTCTTTATAGAAGCAAGGCTTCATACAAACGCATGAAGAAGCAATTTTTAAAACATTTAAAAAAGAAGGAAAAATACCCATGAAAGCATCCATATCCATTCTGATTTTGAGTCTTTTATTACAAGTGAACTGCAGGGCACAGGAGAAATCAGAGTTTAGTCTCCAGGAAGACAAGAGAAAAATAGGCCAAATAGCCTCGAAGTTTGGGAAGGCCTTGGATAATAAGAATGCCGATTCCCTTGCTATTCTTTTTGCTGAAAATGCTCATTACGCCAGCAATAATGGATATCTGCTGGTAGGACCGGGTGAGATTCAAAGCGCTTTTGAGCAGTGGATGACAAAAGAAAGAGAGATTCTGGAAGATAGTAGCTACGTGGTGGAGCTACAGATTAAAACAGATATGGCATTCATGTTGAATCATTATGTTCACAGGCTTTATCCAAAGAATGGCGAACCTTACATAGACAAGGGATACGCTCTAGCAGTTTTCGAGCGACAGGAAGACGGCCATTGGAAGATCAGGGCGATGACCGTGAATAAGCATCCAAAGTCGCACTCATCATCAGAGTTCCGGTAGGATGCCATTACAACATAATATCCTCTATTTGAAACAAAAAAATCATTACTTATGGATATTTTAAAAGTAGCAGTTTTTGGTGCAGGTATCTTGGGGTCCCAAATCGCATATCAAATTGCATTTCATGGCTTTGAAGTTGCAATTTACGATATCAGTGCTGAAGCCCTTAAGCAAGCAGATGAAAGGTTCAGGGAATTAGGGGAAATCTACCGGGCGTTTTTTGATGTTTCTGAAGATAAAATTTTAGAAACACATCAAAGAATAGACAAATCCACCCGTCTCGAAATGGCAGCAGAAAACACAGATTTAATAAGTGAGGCGGTCCCCGAAAATCTGGAAATCAAAAAAGAGTTTTATAACAAACTACGAAAAGTAGCACCTGAGAAGACAATTTTTACGACAAACACCTCAACCATAATTCCCAGTCAACTTGCAGATGATACAGGTCACCCCCAGCGTTTTTTGGCTATGCATTTTGCCAATAAAATATGGGAAAGGAACTTAGTGGAAATTATGGGTCATTCGAATACCGACCCTGCGATATTAGAAAGAGTGGTTGAGTTTGCGAGAAAGATAGGAATGGTTCCAATATCCATCGAAAAGGAACAGCCGGGTTACCTTTTAGATACGTTATTAATCCCACTGTTGAGTGCGGCGGGAACACTTTTGGTGGACGATGTAGCTAAAGCGGAAGATATTGACCGCGTCTGGATGATTGGAACCGGAGCACCACTTGGC
>CAZFSC010000277.1:0-1754 GCA_964521585.1 uncultured Limnohabitans sp. | reverse complement strand
ATCATTTTCGGGATGATGTATTTCCGAAGGATGGAGCGGATTTTTGCCGATGTTGCCTGATCGGCTCGGAGAGAAGATGATTCGCCTTTGGCAGCTAGTTTTCGTTTAGTAAGGCTTTTGTCATATTTGTGGCGCAGTTAGATGGAGCAGCTGGCTTTGGTAGGAGTTTCTGAATACTCTGGAAATAATTTAATAGTTGATTTGAGATAGATGCCTATATTCTTACTTATATTTAAATTTACTTTAAGCTATAGCGCCCAAAGGAATTTTTTTGGATCCAATTCAGAACAATGACAAGCCCAAAAACGCATTAACAACAACCTCCAAACTTTCTAACCTCCCATCTTCCTAACCTCCAACATCCATTGATACCAGTAACCAAACCTTTTCTTCCCCCAAAAACCGAATACGATCAGTACCTTCAGGGTATATGGGATCGGAACTGGCTGACTAACAATGGTCCGCTTGTCAATGAACTGGAACTCCAATTAAAAGAGCAGCTGGATCTCAAACACTTCCTTTTTGTATCCAATGGTACCATTGCCCTGCAGCTGGCTATCAAAGCCTTGGATTTAAAGGGAGAGATCATCACCACGCCATTTTCCTATGTGGCCACCACGAGTAGTATTGTATGGGAAGGCTGCAAACCTGTGTTTGTGGATATTCTGGAGGACACGCTCTGCATTGACCCGGCAAAAATCGAGGCAGCCATCACGCCGGAGACTACTGCCATCCTGGCTACGCATGTCTATGGCATTCCCTGCGAGGTGGAGGCAATAGCCGCTATTGCCAAAAAACACAAGCTGAAGGTCATCTATGACGGTGCACATGCCTTTGGAGTAAAGGTGAAAGGAAAATCCATCTTCGAGTATGGGGATATCAGTACATGCAGCTTTCATGCGACCAAGATTTTCCATACCATAGAAGGGGGAGCAGTCATCTGTCAGGATGCGGAATTGCTTCGAAGGATGGCTTTTCACCGCAATTTTGGTCACGATGGCTACGAAAATTTCAATGGGGTGGGGATCAATGGGAAAAATTCTGAATTTCATGCTGCCATGGGACTGGTCAACTTAAAGCATTTGCCGGCCATTTTTTCCAGGCGTCAGGAGCAATTCAACCGGTACAAAGAGCTGTTGAAAAATCTCAATGTAAGCTATCCAAAGACTGCCCATATCGAGAACTATAATTTCTCCTATTTCCCGATCCTGTTTTCAGATGAGTCCTTGCTGCTGAGGAGTTTAAATGATCTTCAGGAAAATGGAATTCAATGCCGTAGGTATTTCTATCCGGGATTGAATCAGTTGGATTATACCGAGGGGGATACTCCGATTTCAGATTCCCTGTCCAGCCGGGTAGCCTGCCTGCCCCTTTACCATACCCTGACAGCCGAGGAACAGCGGATGATAGCCAGATTTCTACTTCGTACCCAAAATAACCCAGCGCAATGATTGTAGCAGGTGCGGGTGGCCATGCCTTGGAACTTCTGGATTTGCTTCTGACAGCAGGCAGGTGCGAAAACCTGATTTTCTTTGATGAATTCACCGATAACACCCTTTTTCAGGAAAAATATCCCATCATCCATACCGAGGAGGAAGTACATTCTCATTTCCAGTCTGATCCTGTTTTCTTGCTAGGCTTAGGAAATCCCAAACTGAGAAGGATGTTTTACCAAAGATTTACCAAACTGGGAGGAAAGCACTCAGGCTTCCACTCCTCTTTGGCGCAGCTGAGTAACTTTGCTCAGGCGGAAG
>CAZFSC010000276.1:0-1768 GCA_964521585.1 uncultured Limnohabitans sp. | reverse complement strand
AAAAACACTTTCAACTTGATCATTCTATTTCACTTGTTTCGTCACCAAGTAAAACATTCGCGTTTCAAATCTCAATATTTTGAAAACATACGAGGCAGCTTAATTGCTTGGATTTAGGTCGGCGTGCAAAATTCAAAAAAAAATCTGTTTTCGGTTTTGAGGAAATGAAGTCTTTGTTTTCCCCAAGTCAAGATCCGTTTTGATCAAAAAACTTTAAAAATTTCCCCTTTAATTAATTTTTGCTGTAGCAGTTTGATCTGATTCTGCGTCTTGAGTGAAAAACATTACGATGGTTTCTTCATTCAGATTTATCCTTTTAGCATTTCTTTGTGGCTGTTCTCTTACCGTAGGAGATCCAGTTTCCGGAAATCTGAGGTTTTATTTAGTGGAAGGGCCTGGTTACCGGTTTTCAGTCGACCTAACCAGATTTCAGCGAATGGACTTTAACAGAAAAAGTCCATCGGATTGTCAGGTGAATTACGAAGTGAAAACTGTAAAAAGAAATGGAAATGACCTTACTCTGGAAATAAGCCGCCCAAAAGGCTGCAGTGGAATTTACGAATTGGTCTGGGATGGACTTTGGCAGGAATCTTATCCCCGAAGGATGCAACTTTACCTTACGGCTTCATTCAATAGCTGCTCGCCAGGAATTGAAACCGAAACGGATGTGATCCGGGTAGATTTGGAAAAAGCCATTAAGGAAACCTCCGCCGACCTTTTTACGATTTATCTCCGTGAGTATTGTAGTTTTCGGGATTTCAACTGTGAGGGAAACTGTAATCTGATCATTCCGGATTGAGAAGAATTCCTCTGGGAAAGGCTGGGATGCCAAAGAAATTTATCATCCATTTAAGTAGTTTTTTGGTAAAAAATTGTGACAACAACATTGATTTGAACTGTTCCGAACAAGAATTGATCGAAGGTTGCAAACGACGGTCTAAAAAACATGAGGAATTTTTTTTCAAGAAATTCTATGGCTACGTCATGGGGATCAGTTTGTCCTATTCAAAAAGCAAGGACCTGGCACAGGAGATCACCAATGATGCTTTTATGAAGTGTTTTGATTCATTCAAAAAATCAGATCAAATCCCTGCCCTCAAGCCTTGGTTAAGAAGAATCACTGTCAATACTGCGATTGATTATTACCGGAAAAGTAAACGCTTCCAAAATCACTTGGAAGCTGATGGAGAAACACCTGTTTTTGAATCAATAGATGCTCCCGACCAGCTGGCTTTTGAGGATATTCTCAGACTGCTCGACCAGCTGCCCGAGGATCAGCAAATCGTATTCAATCTCAACGAGGTGGAGGGGTATAGTCACCGCGAAATAGCGAATCAGCTGGGAATCACCGAAAGCTCCTCAAGAGTCTATCTGGCAAGAGCTAAGGCCAAATTGCGCCAGCTTATCCAATTTAACATGAAAGAATATGCAGGAAGATAATATTTCAAAATGGCTCGGTTCGGAACTACGGAGACAGCAGGAGGAAAACCAGCTGCCCTACCAATTGGGGGCCTGGGAAGCTTTTGAGAAGAAACGTGCGGCAAAGTCCAGAAAAAAGGCGGCTTATTGGAGCTTAGGAATAGCTGCATCATTTGTTTTGGTTTCGCTGATCGGTGGGGTTTGGCTTTATCTGGGCTCAGCAGGCAGCGAATCTGCTTTACCAGCTCAGATCGCATTGAAAGAGAATCTGACCGATACAATTGAAAAGAATTCAGATCCAGCTTTTTCTCTTAATCCACCTGTCGTAACTGAAAAAAGCGAAGAGAAT
>CAZFSC010000275.1:0-1806 GCA_964521585.1 uncultured Limnohabitans sp. | reverse complement strand
TCTAATTCTGTCTCAAATGACATAATCCAACTGTGGGCATGCGTACCGGCCACGGGAATGCCGAAAAGTTTTGCTGCCATGACATTACTTGTAGCAGAGCAACCTCCAATATAGGAGGCCCGAGAAGCTGCCAAGGCCCCATCGATTCCTTGAGCCCGGCGCAACCCAAACTCCAACACGGGCTCTCCTTTAGCGGCCAGATTGATTCGGGCGGCTTTGGTGGCAATTAAAGTCTGAAAATTCAGGATATTCAACAATGCAGTCTCTAAAAGCTGGCATTGGATCAAGGGACCTTTAATCCGGATGAGGGGAGAATTGGGAAATACCACAGTTCCCTCCTCTACCGCATCGATATCGCAGGAGAATCTCATTTCAGAGAGGTAATCTAGAAATCCTTCTTCAAATACCCGAACTCCTTCCTTGGATTTCATCTCAGCCAAAAAAGAAATATCAGCCTTTTCAAATTTGAAATTTTTGCAATAATCGATTACATACTCCAAGCCCGCCGCCAGAGTAAAGCCACCCTGAAAAGGATGTTTCCTGAAAAATAATGTAAAAACTGCCTCTTGTTCCGACTTTCCGGATTTCCAATAGGCATAAGCCATAGTGATCTGATAATAATCGGTCAGAAGAGCCAGTGAAGATTGATATAAGTCTTTGGTGATATTCATATTTTTAAAAGATAGCCAAAAATAAAACAGTCAGTCCTTCTTCCCTAGAGAAGTGTAAATACATTCCGATCTATTGTTTCAAAAACCAAGATAAACAGAAGCTGAAATTCACTTTCAGGAGAATCAATGATAAAAACTAGTTGAATTCTGCATCCATATTACCCATTCATCCCCAAATCTCCCAAGAGACGGAAACTCGAGCATCCAAAATCCCTTTTAGGTAAATCAGACTAACTATTTGCTATGGCGTGTGTTTCCTTTTATGATAAGAATCTTGCAAACTGGTAAGGTTCTTGCAAACACTTGCAAACAATAGACTTATAATTAAACCAACTATTATTATGAAAATACTAAATAAATATTCACTAAGCTTATTTTTGATCACTGGACTTTTCTCTTGTACTAACGATGAAGAACCGCTTTCTATCGGTGAGGGAGAAGTAAGAATGGGCGTTGGGGTGACAATGACCACAAATACAAATCCAGGGGCCAGAATTCAAAACACCGGACTTGATTTCGTATCGGGCTTTATTCAGGTGGACGAAATCAGTTTAGAGACAGAAGGTGAAGATGAAAATGGAGAATTTGAGCGGGAACTGGAATTTGAGTTTCCCAACATCCTCAAAATCGACTTTAATGAATTTGATGAGGGGGCAGATTTTTTTATTAACATCCCAGCTGGGAATTATGAAGAAATCGAATTTGAAATTGAGTTGACTGACAACGAAAATCTTCCAAGCATACAGTTGGATGGAACTTTCACTAAGCAAGACGGAAGTTCTGTTCCTTTCAGATTACAAGTTTTTGAAGAGGATGACTTAGATTTTGAAGTGGAATTAGAAGGTGAAGATGATGCCTTGTTTTTCTTGGACGGAGTCAATAATCCATTAGCCCTACTGGAAATAAATGCCAAAGGATGGTTTTCTGGAATTTCCAATGCCGAATTAGAAAGTGCCGAACTCACTAACGGTATACTTCTCGTTTCTGAAAATAAAAATCAGTCAATCTACGACCGGGTGATCGAAAAAATCGAAGCCTCAAGCGAGATAGAACTTGAATTGAAATAAATAGAAAAACCCTTATTTGAAATCCGGCAGAACACCTTGCCGGATTTTTTTTTGATTTACTTAAATAC
>CAZFSC010000274.1:0-1814 GCA_964521585.1 uncultured Limnohabitans sp. | reverse complement strand
GATTTTATTGCCCCTTTTGTAGAAGATAAAAATGTGATTTGTCCTCTTTCGTATGGCAATTCGGACTACATTTCAATAGTAAGAAAGAAAGGAGAGGAAGTATTTTCAGGTCGATTTGCCCCTATTTTAGAGTTTATGACACGAACTGCTTATTACGAGAAACTTGAAGAAGCCTCAATTGCAGTTTTTGGCTCAGTCATTCATCAGGGTTTTGGAAATATAATGACATTACTTTATTTGGGGTTCAAGGTGTTTATGTTTGAGCAAAACCCTATCTATATTCAGTTAAATAGAATGGGTTTAATCTTATTTTCATTAGATAAATTAGATAATAATTCATTCTCAGAAGGCCTTTTAGAAAATCAAAAAGCAATCAATAGAAATGTCCTTCGAGAAATACTCAGTGAAGAGCGTGTGGATGAGTATTACAAAAATGTCTACCAGTTTTCGTTGAAAGTCTAGTGTCTATTGCCACTAATATCAAAAGATTGCTCTCAGATAGTGTCGTCTATGGACTTTCGGGAGTGCTGACAAGATTCGTATCTGTATTTCTAACTCCAATCTACACCAGAATATACACTCCGGATGACTATGGAGTGATCAGTATCCTGACCAATGGATATATCCTGATATCTATTTTTTTGGTTTTTTCGCTGGATGCTTCTGCAGGCAGGTGGTTTTTCGACACGGAGGATACGAAGCGAAGGGAAAAAGTCATTAATACCTGGGTTTGGTTTTATTTTTCGTCTAGCCTTGTGGCAGCTGTTATTTTATTTGCTACGGCTGAGTTTTGGCAACAGTATTTTTTGCCAGAGACTCCTGAATCCGTACTCTACATCCGTTTAATTGCCTGTACATTTCCGTTGATAATCTGGTCCACCGTCGCCATCAATGTATTACGATTTGAATTGCAGGCTAAAAAATCAGTTTTTTTATCAATGTTCCAAAGCTTTTTGCTGATTGGAATGAATGTTATTTTTGTTGTAATTCTTAGGTTCGGTGTTTCAGGTATTTATTACGCACAATTGATTTCGACGGCAATCATTTTACCCATTTCGTGTTACTTGATCCGAAACTGGATCAGCCATCCCAAGAAATTTAATATTGATATTTTTAAAGTCATGGCCAGGTTTGCGCTGCCTTTTATTCCTGCCAGTATTGGCTACTGGATAATAAATCTTTCAGGGGTATTTTTTTTAAATATGTACTTACCAAAGGAAGAAGTCGGGCTTTATCAGATTGGGATAAGTATTGCTTCGGTAGCTGGACTGGCTACGACGGCATTTCAACAAGCTTGGTCACCATTTGCTTTTTCAATTTTTAACCAACCTAGTGCGAAGCGGGTATTTGCGGTATCACTTCAAGTTTACCTTTTGTTAGTAGGATTATTTTGCACTGTAATTTCTGTATTCTCATTGGAGGTTTTGAAAATCCTGACTACTCCAGCCTATTACGGAGCCACTCTGGTAGCGAGTATTTTGACATTCAATTCCTTGTTGATTGGGCTAGGCAGTATTTCTACTTTGGGTGCAGCAATTGTTAAGAAAACTACACCTGTAGGCTTGGTCCATTTGGTGTCTTCGGCTATTTTGATTGGATTAAACTTTCTTTTGATTCCAAGTTTAGGAAAAGAAGGCGCCGCTTTGGCCGTTATTTCAGCCCAAATAATTATACCTGCATACATGTTTTACAAGTCTCAGAAGTATTATTTTATACCCTTTGATTTTTCAAAAAACGCCTTGATTTTAAGCATCTTTGTTTTGGTTGTAATCATTTCTTACCGAATCCCGGGAGAATCCTTATGGCTCTCTATC
>CAZFSC010000273.1:0-1836 GCA_964521585.1 uncultured Limnohabitans sp. | reverse complement strand
CGAACCCATCGTTTAGTTTCGGAAAGTTGGCTGTCCTCCAAAAGCTCAAAGCCCAATACCTTTGTGTAGTATTTGATTGCTTCGTCGTAGTCTTTAACCAAAAGAGCTATTTGTCCGAGTTGTTGAGTCATACTCAAAAGTAGAGATCTCTTTAGCGATTAAAAAATGAATTATTGCTACAAGAAAGATTTCAAGTGGTTACTTTGACTTTCTCCATTTTACTTCACAATCCTTCACACCTGGTTCTTTGTGAAGATTAAAAATCTCCGGATTGAGCTTCGAGATTGAAAATCTTAAAAGAGAAAAACATAAATATACTTTATCCAAGAAAAATCTGTGTTAAAAAATGATTAAACTTTTTATTTTTTAGTTGATTTAAGAGAATATTTCCTTACCTTTTAGTCTTTAACTTCTATTTTTTCCGATCTACGGATCATCAGGAGCAAATTACAATAATGGTCTTAAAATGATAACTGGTTTACGATGAAAAAGTCAATAGTTTTATTTGCTCTAGGTGTTTGCTATCTCTCCTGTAACAAAAATAAATATCCTGTCGGTATTTTTCCGGAGGAGGCGACCAACTTATCCGTAGTCAATTCTCCATTTGATGATGTGAACTCAGATATGCCGACATTTAGTCATGAGACCAATCTAGTCTTTTCATCCAATCGAATTAATCCCCAACCCAATTACTTTAATTTGGTAGATTCAAAACTTGTTTTCATTTGGTATCCATCTGATGGATTTCTATCAGTTGAAAAAGGTAATACCCTTTTTGATACCTGGTTGAGAGATTGGGTTAGAAAAACGGAGTCCAATTTTAATGAAAAAGGTCCCTATACCTTCTTTGATTCGGAAGCTGGAGATATTCTGTTATTTAGCCGGGACAATGCCGAGGGCGTTTATTCAATTCTTACCGAACCCCGAGAAGCTTCCTCACAAGAGATCCATGGTGCTGAGGCGTCTTTGAGACTAATGGAAAATGGATCGAGTGAAATGTACCCCTCCTTTTATGGAGCCGATTATTTGAAAGGTGCTGGAGTAGAAAGCCAAGGCCGACCTGAAAAAATGCTTTTTAGCTCGGATCGGGATGGGGTATTTGATATCTATGAGGTGGACCTGCCTGCAAGTGGATCCGTGCTGGAATTCCTTCAAAGTGCCGAAGAAAAGGATATCCAAAAAATCGAAATCAATACCATGGCCAATGACCACATGCCTTTTGTCTATAGGGACTTGCTGGTCTTTTCCTCAGACCGTCCGGGAGGATATGGAGGCTATGATTTGTATTACTCGTTTAGGAGTGGGGATGGCTGGACTGAGCCGGAAAACTTCGGTCCCAAGATCAATTCCGAATTCGATGAATACAGACCTGTGGTTTCGGATGCTATGGGATTTGAAAATCAATTGATGATCTTCTCCTCCAACCGTCCCGGTGGATTGGGTGGATTTGATTTGTATTTTGTTGGTATCCCGAAGTTTTAAATTGCAAAAATTAAAGTCAATGTATGAAACCTTCGAGGTCGGAAAAGACCTCAAAGGTTAGATTCCTTTAGGATCAAAGAGATGAATGGAAAAGGATTCCTTTAAAAAGCGATTATTTTCTTTATCCAAGGTCCAAAGTTTCAGGCCATTTTCCAGACAAGCTAAAATAATGACAGTGTCAATAAGACCTATTCCCTGATTCAACAGCTGATATTTTTGAGATAAAAGGCCTGCGTGGTATCCAAGATTTGAATCCTTAATTTTCGGCGTATTTTGATAGAAAATGTCGAGGAATTCCAGTTCTCTTTTTCCCTTTGCTCCCTAAACCAATTCCCCAAAAATGATATCCAAGGT
>CAZFSC010000272.1:0-1873 GCA_964521585.1 uncultured Limnohabitans sp. | reverse complement strand
CTTGGTCGAGGGTATAGCAGCAATTTTGATCTTTAAGCTAGTCCCTGACGAAAACTTTGTCGAGTTTGGCGAAAAGTTTTTCTTCTCTGTTTTTACTGCTGTATCCGCTTTTTGCAATGCGGGTTTCTCGACTCTTAGCAATGGATTATTTGAAGAAGGTTTCCGGGATGCTTATGATATCCATTGGGTGATCGGTATTGCGATTATTCTGGGGGGAATCGGATTCCCGGTAGTATTCAATTATTACAATTACCTCAAGCATGTATTCGTAGGAGGAATCAAATCGGGCCTGAAAATCGAAGAATATCAACATGCTGCCCGAGTCTCCAGCGTCAACAGCAAACTCGTAATCTACACCACAGGTATTTTATTGGTTATTGGAATGATTGCCTATGCCATTTTTGAGCAAAACCATACCCTCTCTGGAATGAGCTTATATGGCAAAGTGACCACCATATTTTTTGGAGCAGTCACTCCGAGAACAGCAGGGTTCAATACGGTGGATATGACTCAATTAGCCGCACCTACAATTATGATTTACCTGCTATTGATGTGGGTGGGGGCATCGCCAGGGTCTACAGGGGGCGGTTTGAAAACCAGCACTTTTGCCGTGGCCATATTAAACACTTTTAGCATAGCAAGAGGTAAAACCAGGGTGGAAGTCTTCCGGAGACAAATCAGTGAGGATACCTTAAGGAAAGCGCTGGCCGTCATTTCTCTCTCAGTATTGATCATTGGTATTGGCATATTTCTGGTAACAATTCTCAATCCGGAAATGAGTCTGGTAGATGTGTCTTTTGAAATCTTCAGTGCATTTTCCACCGTGGGACTGAGTTTGGGTATAACCAGTCAACTGACTCTAGGAAGTAAGATTGTAGTTACTATTATAATGTTTCTGGGAAGGGTAGGTTCGCTGACTTTCCTGATTGGTGTGATCAGGCAAACGAAGGAACTCAGGTACAAATATCCGTCAGAAACCGTTTATATCACTTAATCGAAAATCAATGAAATACATCATCGTAGGTTTGGGAAATTTTGGAGGAAATCTAGCCAAACGCCTCACCGAAATGGGACATGAGGTCATCGGCGTGGACTCCAGCGAATCTCGTGTGGAGACTGTGAAAGACCGAATCACACATGCGGTGGTCATGGATGCCACAGACCAAAATGCTGTCAAAAGTCTTCCCCTCCGAGATTGTAATGTGGTCATCATCTCGATCGGAGAAAATGTAGGTGCATCCATCATGAGCACGGCGATTTTCAAACAGTTGAATTCAAAACGAATAATTGCCCGAGCTATCAACGAGCTTCATGAAACTGTCATCAGAGCAATAGGAATTGAGGAGATTATTCATCCGGAAGAAGAGTCTGCTGATCGGCTTTCCAAACGGCTGGAAATGAAAGGGGTATTGGATTCCCTCGAGATCAATGAAGAATACAATATCGTAGAAGTGAATGTGCCGGAGAGATTAGTGGGTAAGTCACTAATTGAAGCAAATATCCGTAAGGAGTATTTTCTAAATATCGTCACGATCCTACGTTTAGAAACCAGAAAAAATTTTCTGGGAATAGAAACGACCAGAAAGAAGGTGACCGGGATTGTGTCTCCGAATTACATTTTTGAAAAGGAAGACATCCTTCTCATTTTTGGAAAAATCAAAAATCTGGAAAAATTTCTTAATCCTGAAGATTAAGGTAAGCGTTCGCCACAAGAACGGCAAAAATGATCCTCAGGAGAAACCACTACTCTAGCGCAGTAAGGACATTCTTTTTCATCATTTGTCTTTATAGGTCTCCTTTGAGCGCTCATTTCTGCAGTCACAATCCCGGTAGGTATTGCAATAATTGCATAACCCAAAAGCATAATTAAGGA
>CAZFSC010000271.1:0-1895 GCA_964521585.1 uncultured Limnohabitans sp. | reverse complement strand
TGAGAGAAAGTGATTTTCCGAATGAGTATGCCGAGGAATTGGCACGGGGGGAATAACGAGGGGCTGATTTAAAATTCTATGCTTTAAAAGTTTAATTTTCATGGATATCCTTATTTCTGCCAGTAAGAAAAAAGGAGGGCCTAGAATCAGACTTAAGAATCAGAATTTGGGAGCTTCGGTCTTCCGACTTCCAGCCAAAAAATCAAAGAAAACTTGGCAATTGGAATCATTGCGGATAATCATAGTAATTTTTTTATCATCCTGTATTTTTATTAAACTCTATCAGAATGTTCGGTATTTAATGTGAACACTGAAAAATTCACCCAGATTTCCTTTAATTAGGGAATAGAAATTAATCTTTAGATCATGGAAAATAACCGTCGCAGAGAATTTTTGAAATCAACCGGTCTAGTGGGTTTGGGATTATTCGGGGCAGGAAATTCATTTGGTTTGGACTTCGATAATTTGCCACTGGAATTCAAAAGGGGTAAAGAACGACTTCAAAATTTCAATATGTGCGGATATGCCGCTCCCAAATTGGAGACCGTCCGGCTAGGAATCGTGGGCTTGGGAATGCGTGGCCCTGGGGCAGTGGAGCGTTTGAGCAAAATCGAAGGAGTAGAGATACTGGCTCTCTGTGATCTGCTTCCTGAGCGAGTGGAAAAAGTCAAGGAAAAGCTGAAAGATAGTCCCCATAGACCTGATGGGTATTCGGGTTCAGTGGATGCTTGGAAGAAAATGGTCGAGCGACCTGACCTGGATCTGATCTATATCGCCACACCCTGGGAATGGCATACGCCCATGGCTGTCTATGCCATGGAATCCGGCAAGCATGCCGCAGTGGAAGTGCCTGCTGCCCGAACCTTGGATGAATGCTGGGAATTGGTCGAAACCTCTGAGCGGACCAGGAAGCATTGCATGCAATTGGAAAACTGCTGTTACGATTTCTTTGAACTGATGACTTTGAAAATGGCCCGGGAAGGATTCTTTGGGGAAGTGGTCCATGTAGAAGGAGCCTATATTCATGATTTGGTTTGGTTGAATTTTGACAAAGAAAAAGGCTACCAGGACATGTGGCGCTTGAAGGAGAATTTCCGCAATGGAAATCTATATCCAACCCATGGACTGGGACCCGTTTGCCAGATTCTCAATATCAATCGGGGAGATCAGATGGACTATTTGACTTCGATGTCTTCGGCTGATTTTCAGATGCAGGCAGAAGCCGAAAGGTTGGCGAAGGAAGATCCATTTTTCAAGCCTTTTGCAGGAAAAAATTACCGGGGGAACATGAATACCTCCGTGGTGAAAACCAAAAACGGAAAAACGATCCTGATCCAGCATGATGTGACTTCTCCGAGACCATATTCCCGATTGCATGTAGTCAGCGGAACGCAGGGCTTTGCCCAGAAGTACCCCGAACCGAAAGTCTCGAAAGGACATAGCTGGATGAAGGCGGAAGAGATGAAGGCTTTGGAGGAAAAATATACCCCTGAGATTGTTACCAAAGTAGGGGAGATGGCCAAGCAAATCGGTGGCCATGGCGGGATGGACTTTATGATGGACTGGCGATTGATTGATTGCCTCAGAAATGGTCTTCCTTTGGATCAGGATGTGTATGATGCGGCACTGTGGAGTAGCATTTCCCCATTGAGCGAGTGGTCAGTAGCCAATCGCTCCAATTCGATCGATGTGCCGGATTTCACAGCTGGCAATTGGAAGATGAATCCACCGGTAGATATCACATTGGCAGGTGGAGGAACAACCAAGGTGAGGGTGTTATAAAAAATAGCTGCTTCTTTCAAAAGTCGCAGCTGTTTCAATATAAATTCATTCGAACTTCATTCTTCTTTTCTTTTGGTGTGCAGATTTAATGTCACCAAGAGGGCATAATGATC
>CAZFSC010000270.1:0-1915 GCA_964521585.1 uncultured Limnohabitans sp. | reverse complement strand
CAAAGTACTAAAAATCCATAAAAAAAAGCTGCTCGAATGAAGCAGCTTTTGAATTTCGTTCTTTATTTTTTAATAGATGATCTTATCATCGCCATCCATTTTGGCTTCCAAGTTTTTGGACTTTCCTCTAACCTTGGATTTTACCGAATCATATCGATGGGAAAGGTTATCAGTAATGTCATTTATTTTACTTTTTGTTTCATACATATATTCATTGCTTTTGTCAGCAATATTTCTACGGGTATCTTTTCCTTTTTTTGGAGCGAATAATATTCCCGCTACAGCGCCTGCAGCGGCCCCGGAAATAATTCCGAGTAAAATTTTTCCTGCTTTCATTTTTACGGTTTTTGGGTTAATTTCTTTTCTTTCTTAAGATATTCTAATATAGCGCCTTTTTTAGTGCTTATAAAAGCGGACGTAGTTAACTTTGATTTAAATTTTGCCTGAAATTAGCTGATTTTTAACAGTTTTAGCTTGAGCTTTAATGAGTAAGACTCAGGAACTGAGAAAGCAGTTCTCTCACCTCTCGTGAATTGTTCAGGTAGTATTTTGCTCTGGTATTTGTACTTCCTACTTTAAAGGTCATGCTTCTGTCGGGAAGCTCAGTAAATAGATATTCATCGGTATAGTCGTCACCTATTGCAAAGATGAGGTCTTCACTTTCATCCAGAAGTTTGCTGGCGGCTTTGCCTTTGGTCACTCCACTGTTTTTGATCTCGAGAATCTTATTTCCCTGTAAGACAGTCAAGCCATGATTAGAGATAAGATCTCTAAGAACGGTAGAAAGTTCATTGGCTCGGACTTCCCCGAGTTCGGGATTGGCTTTTCTGAAATGCCAGGCCAGTGAATAGTTTTTTTCCTCAATAAAAGCTCCCGGCGTCCGGTCTACAAAAGTTTCGAGGATAGGACGAATTTTTTCCATCCAGCTGCAATCCAGATTTTCCGTAAGTTCCCACTCGCCACTGGCCGGCCTCACCCAAACTCCGTGCTCAGCGATAAGTTCGACAGATTTGTTGTTCCACCAGCGACTCAGGGTTTCTTTATCCCTTCCGCTTATTAGCACTACCCTCGTGTTTTTCTGTCCCCCAAGTCTTTCCAGTAAGGTCAAAAGCTCCTTGTCCGGTTTTGCATCTTCCGGTTTGTCCATATAATTGACCAGGGTGCCGTCGTAATCCAGAAAGAGGATCCTTCTTTGAGCAGAGCTGTAACGCTCATACAGGTCTTTTTTTATATTTCCTGTGACTTCAAGAGTTCTGATCTCATTCCTGGTGCGGGTAGTTTCTCTCAGGTTTTTCATGAAATCTTTGGCCCATTTTTCCACATTGTATCTTTTCAGTCTTTTTTGCATCACTCTGTTGCGCCTTACCTGTTCTTTTTCCGGCATTTCAAGCGCCTGTTTGATGCTGTCTACGATCTGGTCAAAATTATTGGGATTGATGAGCAAGGCTTCATTCAATTCATGCGCAGAACCCGCCATCTCACTAAGTATAAGAACTCCCGACTGGTCTGTTCGTGTCGCTACGTATTCCTTAGCCACCAAATTCATTCCGTCGCGAATGGGAGTGATCAATGCAACATCGCTGGAGGCATAGAGATCAATGAGATTATCAAACGGCATCGATCGATAAAAGTACCAGATGGGTGTCCAGTTCACACTGGCAAAATTACCATTGATACGTCCAACGAGTTCGTCGATCTCTTTCTTGAGTAGCTGGTACTGCGGAACATTCGTACGAGAAGGAACGGCAAGCATGATCAATCTTACTTTTTCCCGGTATTGGGGATATTTCTCCAAAAAGTAGCCAAACGCCCTGATCCGGTTTGCGATCCCCTTGGTATAATCCAGTCTGTCGATGGAAATAATAAGATGAGTTCCCTTTGTGACATACTTGTGGTAATCCAGTTTTTTCTGAAT
>CAZFSC010000269.1:0-1930 GCA_964521585.1 uncultured Limnohabitans sp. | reverse complement strand
TAAACCCTTTCTCCAGCAGTTATATTTTGAAGGATAAAATTCTTAGATCCTTTACTGACAAAAGAAGTTGTTCCAGAATAATAAATGGTATTTGAAGTTCGAAGAAATGAGGCTACAAAATAGGTTCTGCCTTTGATCAAATCTTTATCAGCCTTTAACGAAAAAGACTGAGGTGGCAAGCCAAACAGAGACACTTTTGGGTCTGAATCTATATTGGGGCGATCAGAGCGGCCATAGACAAAACCGTATTCAAGTATCGTTTCAGTACCGAAACTCTTTACGCTTGCAAAAAACTCTGCACCATTTTCATCTATTAGCCCTACAGTCGGAACAGACACATTGATGCCTGTTAGTGGTTGAACATCATCTTCCCTGCATGACCACAGGAAAAATGAAATAAATATGAAAAGACCCGAGACTTTCATGAGCCTTAAAACTCTACTCCAATTTGAAAGGAAA
The DNA here is from genome assembly GCA_964521585.1 of uncultured Limnohabitans sp. Classification (GTDB taxonomy): domain Bacteria; phylum Bacteroidota; class Bacteroidia; order Cytophagales; family Cyclobacteriaceae; genus Algoriphagus. Next base: position 1,471 of record CAZFSC010000269.1, on the reverse strand, counting down.
TACCGGTACGACTGAAGCTTGATCGCTTTGCCAAAATATTGGTAGTATAATAATCAAGCTGTAAATCACCTTGCAACTCCGAGAAAACTACCATCTTCCCAAGTGAAAATTTAGTCCCTAACTTCAATCCAGGCACAAAGAGTCGGTCTCTTCCGACCAAAAATGATTTTTCGTATAAATTAGTACGGTCGCTACTTGAAAACCGTTCTTCTATCAATGCTTCTTTAGATTCAATATTGCTAGCCCAGGTGGAAGCGATCAACCCGGCATATAAGTCCAAATTTTGACGCCGATATATACTGTAATTGAAACTTATGGGAACGAATATATTTGTTTCAGTAAAGTCCTCCTCTGCAGAAATCCTCACTACCCCCGGACTTTCGAAGTTGCTCACAAACCTGGAATTCAAAATCTCCATCCCAACTCTTAAATCAAAAGAAATCCTCGGGAACTTTCGGAAATCGTGCAGACGCATGCCGACCTGAAGTCGCTGTGTCATTTTATTGTTCAAATCATTGATCTGACCCGTTTCTACAGATCTATTAAGAAGTGAGGCTGAACCCAGTCCAACCATCATTACAGGAGAAACCTTTAAAAATTTGACATTACTGACATGAACTTGATAAGGCAGGTCATTGCACTTATGGTATTGACTGAAAAGCTGGATTAGATCCAACTCTTCCATTTTTGTTTTTTCTATCTGATCATTGAGCTGCATTCCACAATCTCCTGCCATCTGGATTTTTAATGTACTGATATATGCCTTCACATAGCGTTTAAGCTTATTCCCATCAATTTGCCCTTGTGTATAAAATGCTCTCAGTTCTAGCATTTCATCCCCATTATCCAGAAAATATCTTTTGTCGTAATAATTAAGTTGCAATTTCCCCGATAGTAGAATTTGAACAAATTTTGACTCTGATTCCCCAGGAAGGGTTTTAGTCATAAAGAATCTGGAATTAGCCAACCCGAAAGCCTCTAATTCCTTTGAAGTATAAGTAGTTTCTACTCCGCCATTTGAAAAAATCAAATTCCTATATGAGGCTTCATCGTATTTACTGATGACCTTGCCAAATATCTTCTCTCCTGTTTTAATAATAATGAAATCTTCAGCTTGCCCCGTACTCGGATTGATATTTCCCCAAATACTTTCCGGTATAAATGCGCTTTGGGCAATAGCATCAGCAGAGAAGGTCAGAAATAAGAAAAATAGTATTCCGACAGCGTTTATTTTAATCATGTTAAATAGAATTTGCACATAGATATTAAAAAAATGTGATTATCCGCGATTCCGCCATCAAGGAAATATTAGCTTTATCGTTGCAGATAACAGTACTTAGTCGATGATGAACAATTCACATAAAGTGCAAATGAATATTAAGCTTCTTTATATCAAATAATTGGCAAGGGAGTGAGTATATGGACTTAAAGACCAAATTGATGATTAAAGAATAAAAAAATATTTTCCAAT
>CAZFSC010000268.1:1193-1992 GCA_964521585.1 uncultured Limnohabitans sp. | reverse complement strand
CATTTCTGCCGCAGCCAGACGGAGGTTTTCTAATGCCGCACCAAAAGCTATTAATGATCCTGTACCACTGTAATCCAGCAAAGAAATACTTTTGGATTGATCATGAATGAGATGGAGCACTCCCTGCTGGTCCAGAATCCAGATCCAGGGCTGACAATTGCCCCCAGAGGGAGCCATATTTGCCTTTTGAATCAGTTGCTTTAATTCATTTTTTGGTATAGAATAGGTTGATTTTAAGTCAGATTTTGGCAAAAATTCTGTAAAATCAATCTGTTCTTCCCTTTTCTTTCTCACCAAAGTAGTTTCGGTTGGAGTTTTAATTTTGACGATTTGGTCCAGATCTACGTAATACCGACCTGATTCTACAGCATCTCCAAGCAATAGCCTTCTACCTACATGGGCTACTGAAGCGCCACCCAAGAAGACTGCTGAAGCCAGTTGAGGCCAGGATGAAATCGTCTGATTGATCTCCAGCAAAGAAGACTTCATTCTGGGCGAAATCGTATCAACGCCTGTAATTTTTAGTCCAATTGCCACTGTTTGAGTTTGGGATAGATTCTTAAGGTCCCGATGTGACACATCCCCCATAGCGCCGTGCAGAAGTGCTCGGTCAGGCTCCAAATCGAATCGCTCCACATCCAGCATCCCGCGATCAGAAGTTTCCATCAGTACCGGTATCTGATGTACTTTGGCCACTTCTCTTGCGAGAATTTTGATATCTAGACTATCGCATTCATCGATTAGAAGATCCAATTTTCCCCCATCAATTAAAAATTCCTCAATATTGGATTCATCAATG
>CAZFSC010000268.1:0-1183 GCA_964521585.1 uncultured Limnohabitans sp. | reverse complement strand
GGGATCTATTTCTGAAATCTCACGTGCGGCAATATCGAGTTTTTCCACCCCAAGGTCCATTACACCAGCCTTGATCCTATTGAGATTACTTAATTCCAGAGTATCAAAATCAGCCAGGCGCATCTCACCGCAACTTCGCTCCAAAGCCATTGCCAATGCAATACTCTGTCCTACAGATAATCCGATGATCCCAACTTTTTTTTCTTTCAATAGACGCTGTTCGGCAGGAGCGATCTTATAATTATTACGCTGTGTTCTTACAAAAATAAAGTCCTCCTCAGGCAGAAGTCGAATCACCTTACTCTTCCAAGGGTAATAAACCCAGTTTCCATAGGTCTCTTTAGGATGATCCTCGTAAAACCCTCCTACTAAATCCCAAATCTGTTCATCGGTCAGGCTCTTTCCGGCATTTTGGGCTTTTAATAATTCATAAACTTGCTGATCTAATCGATCTATAAATTGGATATTGGTATTGGTACGCAGTTGGTCAATTTTCTCTTGATCACTTTTATCTCCTACACGTAAAATTGAGGGGGAGGACGGATTCCCGAATTCAATAAAAGCTTTTTTAAGCATGTTGATGGGTAAGGGGTGGGTAAATATTAGCTATAAAGGTAATTTTTTCAACTACAAATCCAATTAAATATATTGTTATTTATTTCTGACTTTCTTTAATAATAAATTTTAAAAAGATTCTAAATTTGATTTTCAGTTATTATCACTTATCGTTGATTAATAATTGAATTAAAGGATATTAACTTTACGAGGAAAATAGCAAAATGGAATCCAAACCTGAAGAAAAAATAAAAATCCTTTACGTAGATGATGAAGAAAATAATCTTCAGGCATTTAAGGCTACGTTCCGAAGAGACTATAAGATTTTTTTAGCTATTAGTGCTGAAGAGGGCCGAGAAACCCTTAAAAAAGAGGAAATAGATATCATTATTACCGATCAGCGGATGCCCGAAGAGACCGGAGTAGAGTTTTTAGAGTCTATCATTCCGATTCATCCACATCCTATTCGGATTCTTCTTACCGGCTACACTGATATTCAAGCAGTAATCGATGCCATCAATAAAGGACAAGTTTATCATTACCTGACCAAGCCTTGGGAAGAAGATTACCTACGAACTGTCATCAAAAATGCCTATGAGATCTATACACTTCGTAAAGAAAACGAGCG
>CAZFSC010000267.1:0-2000 GCA_964521585.1 uncultured Limnohabitans sp. | reverse complement strand
TCATCCCTTGCAGGAATTCTCTGGATATGGGGAAAAGTTGGGTTTATTTGGAGCGTTATTCAAAGTCAATTTTGGTTCGGTTCAAAGAAAATGAGGGTTCCCTTCAGATTTATTTCAAACACCTGAACGTAATTTCGGGTGTTTTTTTATGCTTGATTTTTGGTTTTCCACTTGATTTCAACCTCCATCTCAGAGGTTTTATAAGAATCAACTGACAAGTAGGGATCAAGCCGATACAAACTTCAGTGGGAGGGAAATCTGAGAAAATAATTTGGAAATAGAATTCTTGGTCTCGCTCGAAAAGAGGGGTTCAATACTTACCGATCAATTTTTTCATGCTTAAGTAGAAAACTTCCAGTGCACTGATAAAAAAATATGATTATCCGCAATGATGCCAGTTGCCAGATTTTCTTTGCTTTTCTGGCTAGCTGGGAGACCGTAGACCGAAGCTTCCTTAATCTTATCCTTCAAGCTGATTTTTGGCCTAACTTATTTCTCACTGGTAGAAAAGCGGATTTATATAAAATAACTCCCAAAAAGTGAGATCGGTTTTTGGCAAAATTCTAAGATGAACCTGTGGAGCAGATCATAAAATTACCAGTCAAATTCCATGATTAAATGAGGGATAAAAAAAATCCCGAAACCAATGAATGGCTTCGGGGAAAAATAAAAAAATGAAATCGGTTTTGTCTAAATTAATAGTTGAAATAATTGGTAACCAATTGAAGGTCGAGTTTTTTGGAGCCGGTAGTTTCGCTTCGAAGCCCTCTTAAAATCAAAGTGTACACCCGATTTCCTTTAAGTTCCAGAGTCCCGGTTTGAATTAAAACTTCATTGGTTTGACTGGATTTCACTCGGATAGTAAAGTTTCCTTTGGGTATTTCTTTAAAATTTGTCACCTGCTTGAATGCCGCAGCAGGGATCAGTGGGGTAGTCGAACCTGAGATTTCTAAGTAAACTGCATCTGAATCCGGCGATAAATGCACAAATCGAAGTTGAGCTTTCTCAGCAGTCGGTTCGTTCCAGACATCTTTGACAAAAATCGCATCAATCCCGGATTGTTTATCCGCCAGAAAAACCGAGTATACGGAGTCAGCTTTCAGAGTGAAATTTTTTTCCAACAAAGAAGTAGCAGAATTGTAGGCCGAAAATCTAAAACCCCTGCTGCCCGGATAAAAAGCACTATAAGGCAATACTTCTGCATAATTTATCGGATTTTGATTGACTCGGTTTTGATTGGCAAAAACATCCATGGCTGGTGCGCTGGAAGAGCCTTGGTAAATTGAAACATAGGCCGCCGGAGGTAGGTCAGGTGAGTCCAGATTATCCAGACAGCTACTTAATGAAATAGAGGCTCCTAGAATGGCTGCTCCTACAAATAATTTTCTTAAAACGTTGGTTTTGCTTTTCTTTTCAAAATGCATAGGTGTTTTGTTTAGTTTTTAACAATACTCCTATGACGTCAGTAATGGCTGATTCGCTTCAAGCTAGTTTAAAGAAATTTGTAATTGTTTAATAATTACCGGAATAAAGTTTAAGCTGCCGGATTTTTACCTTCTGAATTTGGAAATCTGATTTGAAAAATGGAATTGAAAACCTGTAAAAACAGAGATTAAGTAATAGGGGGTTGAAAAGGCTTTGGAGATTTTTTCATTTGGATAAATTGTTTTCTCAAAAGATCTGAGACAGGATTCTCTTTGAGAAGATTTTCATACGCAATCATTATATTAAAAAAATAGCCTATCCGAATATTTGAAAGCACGATATTATTTGATCTGTAGTATGGTGATTAAACCATACCCGAAGACTTCCGCTTTAATTTCATTTAGAATTTGCAATTCGGATTTGATTCTATGATTAAGATCTTGAACCCTGAATCAATTAAAAATCCGTAAGGATATTAGGGTGTAATTGCAAATTCCACCCAACCCATACTGATATTTGACTATGCCGAGGAGTGTGGATCAATCAAGTAGAAATTCTAAGACCTAATTTCCCTA
>CAZFSC010000266.1:0-2014 GCA_964521585.1 uncultured Limnohabitans sp. | reverse complement strand
CGGAACACATACTGGCTCTGGATTTACTACCGTCAATTCTGGCAACGCATTGATCGTCACTTCAACCTTTGCCCTATCACTTTCGCACTCTCCATCCTTTATTTGACTGATAAAATAGGTAAACGTTCCAGAAGTAGAAGTAGAAACCGTAGGGGCGCCAGGAAGCGGATTCATTTCGGAATCGTACCACTTTATGGTATACCCATCGCTAGGATTTACAGATAAGACTTGATCTCCTGATCCTTCACAAAATTCAAAATCTTCTGGAGAAGGTGAGGGAGCCTGTTCAGGAATTGTAATAGTTATTGTTTCTGTCTTTGGGCACTGATTACCTGCCAAAGAAAAATAATCAAATGATATTTCATAAGTCCCTGGAAACGTTTTAGTCAAATCTATTTCACCGGTCTCGGGATTAATAGTCAACCCTTCTTCATTTTCTGGATCATAAGGGATATTGACAGTAAAAGTTCCTTCATCTATACTACCAGCAGAAAAGGTTACCGCAGCGGATTCGCCACAGAAATCTTCCTCATTGTAGAAAAATTCCGTTTCTCCAAGAATAATTCTAACAGCAATCGGCTCAACAAAATCGGAAAGTTGGGAATTTTGGCTTGATCCAGAAGACCTTGATTTAATAAAAATATTCCCAATTGATACACCGTCACATTTATCTCCCGTTACTTCCAACAAGGCTGTAAAATTCACTGCCGCCTCTACAAATTGCTCTTTATCATAAATTCCACCATAAGTATTTAGAACATCAATCGTTCCATTTTTACTTCTTCCAACAACTGCATTATTGTCAGGCACGTTAGGATCGAACGGTTCCCATTCATACACTCCCGCCCCCTCAGAAACTTCTCTCCATTCGTAGAAAGTAGTCGGCGAAGAATTAGGACCACCTGTGAAATCCAAAGAGATCATAAAATCACCTACAGTTCTACCACCATGTGGTCCAACTACGTCAAAATCCCCATTTGGTAGTGGAGTGATACTCCCTTGTAGAAACTCAAAATCTATGTTGGCACTACCGTTATTAGAAAGCCTATCTGCTCCAACAAAAATCCATTGTTCCCCTGCAAGGTCTTCTGAAATATGAACAAAAACATTCCCTACATCATTTTTCTGCTGAGCACTCTTGGTATCCCAAGTCCAATCATTCGGACTGGCAAAAAAATTCTGGCTACCAGCAAAAACATTATCATCAGAAGTTAAAGCGTCTCTAAAATAAAAAGAAGTCCCTGGATTAACTGCAACAGGAGAACCGCCAATAAGAGTAAAGACATGCCCTCCTGGACCTGGAAGCCCACCTGGACCTAGAGGCCCCGGAAACCAATCGCCTGTTTGATTGGGAGAAGGTCTAGGGAAGTTTGATCTGAGATCTCCATCAATTCCAAATCCCTTTTCAGGTGAAATAACATTAATTGTTTTTTGCGCTAAAGAATTATTGAAAATCAGAAAAACCAAAACAAATAGAGAACCTAAAAATTTTGAGCCATTAAATTTCATCATTTGTCTTTTTAAAAATCCACAGTGTTGTGGTTTGGTTTTCGATTGATAATTGGATAAAGTCTCCATATCGTTAATATTTAAAATTTTTCGAATCCGTAAAACTATTGCTATAACTTATTCTTTTTCAATGTTTTATGTATATCAGATTTTCTGCACAAAACTAATTTTTTACATTATCCAATTCCAGAATTTCATGGTCTTTGATTGAAAAAATGTATTTGATACGTCATATCTGCCGTAAAAATACACTTTTTTGTTTTTCATATCCAAATGAAATTCAATAAATTTTGGTTTGTAATGCATTTTTTTTTATTTGAAAATCATTTTTTGCTTTTTTCCCTCTAATTCAGCCCCTGATTAATCGAGATTTCGATTTACTTTTCCTACCAGCAGATTGCTAAAAGTTAAGTTTAAAGAGCCTAGGGAGTTTGACACAAAATATTTGCTGTAAAAATACACTATTTTGCTTTTCATGTCCAAACGTTTATCAAAAAATTTTGCG
>CAZFSC010000265.1:0-2110 GCA_964521585.1 uncultured Limnohabitans sp. | reverse complement strand
GAGGAGCAGGGACTATGGGGATCACTCTACTACGCTTTAAATCCGATCTATCCCAAGGAGCAGACGGTAGCCAATATCAATATGGACGGAATCAATCCTTATGGGAAAATGAAAGATGTCTCGATCATCGGTTTTGGACAGAGTGATTTGGAGGATTTGCTCAATGAGGAGCTTGAGAAGATGGGCCGTTATTCAGCCCCGGATCCTGTACCGACCGCAGGATATTATTTCCGGTCGGATCATTTTAGCTTTGCAAAAGTAGGAATCCCGGCGCTTTATATCGGGACCGGAATAGATCATTTCGAAAAGGGAAAGGAATATGGCATGCAACTGGATAAGGAATACGTCCAGAAATATTACCATAAGCCTTCGGATGAATATGATCCTGATCGTTGGAATCTGGATGGGGCAGTCGATGATGTACAACTGCTCTACCACGTAGGTAGAAGACTGGCTAAATCTGAAATGTGGCCCAAGTGGAAGCCTAATTCGGAATTCCGTGCCATTCGTGAGAGTTATATGAAGTAATCACTGAGTTACAAAAGTAAAGGCTGATGGAAAATTTTTTTCCCATCAGCCTTTTTTGTTTTCAGGCCCAATATTTCTGATTCCATTCGCTGTGATGTCCGATTTCTCTGAACTTACCTTATCGCTCCAACGTGCCGTTGCTTCCTTCCTGAAGGGAAATGACCGGATTGATTACGAAAGTACGGATGCCTTGGACCAAGATCAGCGTCAGTGCAAGGATGGTAAATAAAAGAATCGGAATGGCCAACATCCACCAGCGTATCTGAATTCGAAATGCATAATTTTCCAACCAGTCATTCCCCAACCAGTAGATTAAAGGCATACTCAATGCTCCTGCTATCAGAATGGAAGGAAGGCTTCCTTTTCCGAGAATTTTCAGGATATCCAAGAATCCTGCTCCGAGAGTTTTTCGAATCCCAATCTCTTTAATTTTTGAGGTTGCCAAAAAATATGTCAACCCAAAGAATCCTAAGGATGCCACCAAAATTCCCAAACCTGAAAAAAGCTGAAATACCCGGTAGAAATTCTCATCTTTTTCATATTGAAGATTGTAATAATCATCCAGATAGAAATAATTAAATGGATTTCCTGGAAAACTTCGCTGCCAATTCTCGGCTATTTCGGGAAGTAGTTGAGCCTCGGAATTCTCGAGGTACTTGAGGTATAAATAAGAGTCTGGCTGCTCACTTATTTCAAAAATAATAGGCTGAAATTGCTGCTGAAGCGAGAATTGATGGAAATTTTGAACTACGGCAAGGATCTCCGGGGTAGAATTGCTCCGGAAATGAATACGCTGACCAATGGCTTCTTCGGGTTTTTCGAAACCCAGGAGCCTTGAAGCTTCTTCATTGATCAAGATTCTATCCTTTCCGGCACGGAGTGGAAAAGCTTCACCAGCCACTGTTTTTATCCCAAACTCCGTAATAAAATTCCCGTCAATCTGCGTGAAAGAGTATGTTTTTGCGCCTTCCTCCGGTGTATTGAGTCTTCTGACATAGCCAGACGCTTTGCCAGGGATCATTTTCCCGGGTATGAAATTGGCACTACTGATCCCGGTGACCTTAGGATTGGATGACAGTGCCTCTTTTAAAACTGAAAGTTGCTGGCTCCGGTTGATATCTTTAGACTCCACAGTCGGCCCGGAGATTACCAGAGTTTTTTCCAGCGAAAGTCCCGGATCGCTGATCTTCATGAAATTTACCTGACGGGCAATCACCAGCGTGAATCCAATCACGAAAATAGAAATGGTAAACTGGAAGACAACCAAAGGACGCTGGATCCGAATCTGGCTTTGGGATTTTACACTTAAAGTTTGGTAAGAGCTCTTTGAAACCAACCAAGCCGGATACAAACCCGAAAAGAGTACCGTCAGGCCTATAATTCCTAAATGAACCATCAAGGATCCCTGTTCTACCAACTGCTGAAGCAAATTGATCCCGGTGACGTTTATCAAAATCGGATTGATCAAAACAATGAAGAGTAGTGCAATGGTAAAAGCAACCAAATTGATCAAAAGTGCCTCTATCAACAATTGGGAAAAGATCTGCATTTTTCCGGCCCAGAATATCTTTCGTAAACCGAT
>CAZFSC010000264.1:0-2162 GCA_964521585.1 uncultured Limnohabitans sp. | reverse complement strand
TTAAAGCAACTCGTTCGCCAGATTGGCCAGTTCAGATCGCTCACCTTTCTCAAGCTTGATGTGTGCATAGAGCGGATGATCTTTGACCCGGTCGATTAGATAGGACAAACCATTGGATTGCGAATCCAGATAAGGCGTATCGATCTGAAACACGTCTCCGGTAAACACTATCTTCGTGTTGTCTCCTGCTCTAGAGATAATGGTTTTAATCTCATGGGGGGTCAGGTTCTGCGCTTCATCCACGATAAAGAAAATATTGGAAAGTGACCTACCCCGGATATAGGCCAATGGCTGAATCACCAGCTTTTCCTGATTGACCAACTCAGTGATCTTTTGATATTCCTTATCCGTCTCTTTATACTGATTTTGGATGAACTTCAGATTGTCCCAAAGCGGTTCCATGTAAGGGTTCAGTTTCGACTTGATATCTCCCGGTAGATAACCAATATCCTTGTTGCTGAGTGGCACGATCGGCCTGGCCAAGAAGATTTGCTTGTATTCTCTTCGCTGCTCTAATGCACCGGCTAAAGCCAATAGGGTTTTACCAGTGCCCGCTACTCCCTGAATCGAGACCAGTTTGATATTGGGGTCCATGATCGCATGCAAGGCAAAAGCCTGCTCCGCGTTCTTTGGTTTAATGTTATAAGCCAATCGCTTATCTACCCGCTCCAGAATATTCTCCTGTGCATTGTAATAGGAGAGCACAGAATTCTTGTCAGACCTCAGAATATAAAAGGCGTTAGCCTTTCTTTTCCGTGTACCCAGCACAGCCTTGGCCTCCACATAGCCTTGATCATAAAGCTGGTTAATGTTTTCTGGATCGATATTTTCCATCACATACTTCCCGGTATTTTCCAACTCCGAGATATTTTTGATCTTACCGGTCTCGTAATCTTCTGCATGGATTTCCAAGGATTTGGCTTTGAGTCGAAGATTGATATCCTTGCTCACCAAAATTACCTTCCGGTTTTTCTCATTCTGCTTGAGGTAAAGTGCCGCATTCAGGATTTTATGATCATTTTTCTCCTCTCCGAAGATTTCATTGGCATTTAGCTGATTATCCGGATTCATCAGCACCCGGAAGTTTCCTCTAGTTTTACCGTTGAGTGGAGTCCAATTGTGGATCATGTGATCCTGTGATAGCTTATCCAGCAAGCGGATAAATTCTCTGGCTTCAAAGTTTTTGGTATCATTTCCTTTTTTGAATTGATCCAGTTCCTCCAGCACGGTGATCGGTATGACTACGTCGTGCTCAGCAAAGTTCATGATGGAGTTGTGTGCGTAAAGGATAACAGATGTATCCAGCACAAAGATCTTCCGATCTTTCTCGGATTTGGCTCTAGGCATGCGCAGGTATTTATTAAGCTACTGTATGATTTAAATTAGAAAAATATTGGTGGTATTGCCTAAGATTCAAAAGGAATTTATGTTTAAAAAATGAAAAAAAAATTATCCAGTTGACTATCAACGCAATAAAAGCAAACCAAAATCGAATTTATCTGCCTAGCCTGAAGCTTTTTAATTCCTGATCAGCCGCTTGAATCCAGGAAGGGAATTAATGTCCTTCAACTAGACCAGCACAGTTTAAAATAAAATGCTTATTACGAGCATAAGCATTTTCTATTCTATGCCTATTTATTCATCAGATAAATAAATAGGCATCATCATTCTGTTATTAATGCGTTTTACAAATCGCTCGGGAATCCAAATCTCCTTTCCAAAAAGGAATAGGAATTTGGTCTGTTAAAAATTCGTAGCAGCTATCTTGGCCTACACTTGCTAATCATGCTTCAACACTTTAGGAGAAAAGATTTTATCCTTCACCTGATCTTAGACTACATTGACCTTTTATGTCAACAAAGCCTCAATATCCCCGTCTGGGCGTAATCATACAGTTCTGGGGACTAGGCGAAGTCCAGTCCTGCATTTTTTTTTCGAACAAAGCACCAATCTTATTAAAGAACACCTACCAATACCCCATTTTGCCTTATATTGATTAAGCTTATAAAATCAATAAATCGCACGTTATGAAACTCCTCAAACAGGCCGCACTTTTTCTCCTTTTCCTAGGAATGGGAGCTCATGCTCTTCTCGCTCAAGTCAAACCTATTTTCGAAAACGGGGAAGCCCAAATCATCCCGGAACTGGCAGATTCCGCCAAC
>CAZFSC010000263.1:0-2176 GCA_964521585.1 uncultured Limnohabitans sp. | reverse complement strand
CAGAAATAGGACTTGCTTATAAATTATTTAAATGAAAAACATATCTATTTCGCTATTCATTTTTTTCATTATCTCTTATTCGGCTTTTGCCAACAAAAAATCTGGGATAAAATCGAGTTGAGTATTTCCGGTGGATTAGCCATTCCGGTTGCTGATTTGGCAGTAATAGCTGTAGCACCTTCTATAGAACCAACTTCTCCCGGATCAAATCCAAGGAGATTTTAGGGATTCTTAAAGAAAGAAGGAAGACAAGCAGAATTGGGCTATGCCCTGGGCTTGAATCTGATTTATCATGCTACTCCAAATATATTTGTCAGCTTAAATTACTTACAAACGAAACATAACATCGATACCCGTCCTCAACAGGTCTATTACGATACCAATTTTAAAACTGAACTGGATCTGAATGGAAATGAATTTGAAATTCCCGGGACTTTGAAAAGTGATCCGTATCGGGCCAAACTTCTTTATATGGGTTTGGGCTATCGCTTACCAATCAATCTCTTGGAAGTTAGATTCTCAGGATTAGTCGGCGTTAATAACTTGGAGTTTCCCTTTTATTCTTGGACTTATCAAATCTCCAGCACGACATCCATCCAATTAAGACCATTCCCCATAGATGGACCTGTACCTACTAATCTGAGGGAATTTGCCTATGGATTAGAAGCCAAACTTGCCTATCCCATCTCCCAAAAACTCAACTTAAATCTAGCCGCCACCTATCTTCGGTCTGACCATCCTCACGAATATTGGACCAGTACGTTGGCAGCATCCATATCTTATAAAATTGAAGATGAAATTCGATACCAAAACTTGGCGGTACAATTCGGCATTTCTTACCGGTTTATGGGAAAAAATTAGAAAGTGAGTTCGAAAGATTAATGATCAAGAAATCAAACTCACTTGAAAATTTGAATTTGAGTCGATAGCGTGGATGCAATTTGGAAGATTTTTAATCTTCACCAAGCTATCTCATAGGCATATTTACAGATAATTCGGATTGGAAATCCGAGAAAAATTCAGAAAACAAACCTGAACAGTAGTAAATCATTCATCATAGCCCTTAAAAATATCCTTCAAGTCTAATACAAATCCTGGAATTACCCTGGAACGGACCAAGTCGCCAGTGGTCAAAAGTCGGGATGATTTGAATTTCTCTCCCTCTAGAGTATAAATCAAAAGGGTACATTCTGTAGGATGAATAATCCAATATTCCTTTACTCCAAACTCTTCATACAAACCGTATTTGTAACGCAGTTCGATTTGATTGTTTCCGGGAGAAAGAATCTCCACTACCAAATCAGGTGCCCCTAAACACCCTCGATCATCTAGTTTGGTCAAATCACAAATGACCGAAATGTCAGGTTGCACCACATTATAAATATCTTTGTCTGCTTTTGATTTTTTCGGAAAACGTACATCAAATGGAGCAGAGTAAACGTGGCAATTTTTCTTTTCGAGAAAATTAAAAAACTTACTGAAAAGGATTCCGGAAATCATTTGGTGACTTCTTCGAGGTGCTGCCGCAGCCTTTTTGAATATTTTTCCCTGGATCAGCTCAACCATTTCATCAAATTGCCAGGTCAGATAGTCAGCGTAAGAATATGGACCAGCCTTGATATCTGGCTCCCCAACTCGGTCTTCAGGATCATAAATTTTTGGAGGGAGGCGGTATTCTTTCATTCTAAATGATCTTGATTGAGTAAATCACAATTTACAACCTAATTAATAAACTCAAAATGAGATGACTATAAAATAAACACTGCCCAAATTGAAGCAAATAATAGCTGGATGTTTCCATAAGTGATTTTCTCCTTACCGGAGAAAACTCCTTCTCTGTATTGTATTAAAAAGAGTATTATTCCCAGAAAGAAGAACAGGGTACCTAAAATAAAATTAAAAATATCCATTTGATTATAAAGGGCTGAATTCGGTCGATCGAAAAATAAACTTTAATTATTCAATTGAAAATCGAACAATATACTCTGAATTTGAAAATCCTTCTTTCTCCCCTTTCTTTGGCAAAAAATCAAAGCCGGTTACATGTTCTTCTATCTCTCCCAATTCCTAAGCTTTTTGGCTATGCCGCTGACGATCGTGCTTATTCTGATTATTTCGGGTGCAATTTTTATCAAAAGAAAATGGGGTAAAAAGTTGCTTTGGGCAGGAATCGGAT
>CAZFSC010000262.1:0-2235 GCA_964521585.1 uncultured Limnohabitans sp. | reverse complement strand
AGTCCAAATTCGACACCTTTCAATCTGTTCTGCCAGACCCGATAGGGCCCATTTCCGATCCATTGTGCGCTTTTCACTTTGTCCTCCGGATAGCTGAATCCCAGTCCAAGAATCTCAATGTTTTTCCCGTTGAAATTTGGAGCCGAAGACTCCATTTTCAACCTACCATCTGTCAATACTGTCCAGGTCATCTGAGCAGGATAAGGTTTGAATCTGGACTGAATCTGAACGGATCCATCTTTATTTCTCTTCCATGACACTTCAGAAACAGTGGATTCGATGCCTTCCATTTCTGCAAGTTGCGTTAAAGAGATCAAGTCACGACCTACTCGTACCAATTGCAGATTTCCGGATTTCTTACCAAAAAAATAAATTTTATCCCCCACAGCAATTTGAAAGTCCGTGACTGTCTCCCTGACCACAATATTTTCATTGGGAATGGAGGGTTCATTTTCAAAGTATTTTTTAATTCCGATAGCAGGTTTCCGGATGGCATATGACCAGGTATAAAGTTCCTCTCCATGGATTCCAATAGCTGTCAGGCTCAAAATGTCTGCCTTTGACCAAGTGATAGGAAGGCTCAAATTGACCGCACGGCTTTCCCCTGAACTCGCCTCTGGAAGATTAATGATTCCCGAAAAAATTTCATTTGGTTCATTCCAACCATTTAGCTCAGTTATGGACCATTTAAGCTTAGTCTGATTCAGATTGGAGTAAAGATATTTGTTTTGGATTTTGATGGTCCCGTCGAACTCCGGATTCAGCACAAACGGTTCGATCTGTAAAGGCGACCAAATGGACTTGATGGTATAGAAACTTCCTTCCTTTTCCCGATAGGGACCCAAAATCCCATCTGGAGCATGATTGCCGTCTACATCAAGGATTCCTCCTAAATCCGATCTCACAATCGCCTCATCTGCAAAAACCCAAAGAAAACCACCTGCTCCGAGGGGATTGGAGGTATAGCTTTGCCAAAAATCCTCGAGTCCGGCACCTAGACCCCCATCATATAATCCGTGAAGCAATTCGGTAGGTAAAAAAGGGTCTTGACCTTTGGTCAATCGATTAATTCCTGCATCAAATTTTGGATAGTGGTAGGTGTCAAAACCATTTCGCTGAAGCCAAGGATATAAAACCGGACGTTTTTGAATATCATATCGATGAAAGCCCGCTTCATTGGCAAAATTCCAACCTCCTTCATTTCCGTGATCCCATATCACCACTGAGGGATGATTGGCATCTTTCAGAACTGTTTCTTTCACAAGTTTAGGCCCCACTAAGGTATCATATCCATCCTGCCAACCCGTGACTTCATCTAAGACAAACAATCCGAGTGAATCAGTCAATTCCAAAAACCGCTCGTCGGGAACGTAATGAGACATCCGAACCGCATTCATGTTCATCTCCTTCATTAAGAAAATGTCCTCCAAATGATTTTCCTCTGACAGTGCTCTACCAGAGGTCGGATAAGTAGAATGACGATTAACTCCTTTAAAAATCACCTTCACTCCATTGACATAGAAGCCGTCGTTTTTTCTAAGTTCTATGGTCCGAAACCCGATTCGTTCTGTTTTTTCAAAAACTGTTTTTCCATTCTGAATAATCGAAAATTGTGCATCATACAATGTAGGAGACTCTGGATTCCAAGCACTGATTTGTTCAAATTGGCTGTCGATCCAAATGGAATCCGATTTGATTTCATAAACTTGAGAACCTTTGGAATTTTTGCTACCGAGTTCAAATAGCCCCACTCGAACTTGAGCAGATTTCGGTACTTCATTCAAGGTCAGAAGGGCCCGCAATCTGCCATCTGCCTGAGGATCCACTGCGATCCTTGAAAAATGTATTTTGGGAAGAATCTCTAAAAAAACAGGTCGGAATATCCCTCCAAAAATCCAAAAATCAGCTTGGCGCTCAGCCTTGTTAACAGACTCATTTTCAGAATGTTTTTTAACCGTTACTTCAAGCAGATTTTGCTTTCGGAAGTTGAGATGATTACTGATATCATAAGAGAATCTATAATACCCTCCCTGATGAATTGGCCCTATCACGTTTCCATTTAAGCGAACCTCTGTATCGGTCATCACTCCATCAAAAACCAATCGGATTACTTTGTTTTTCCATTCCGGATTAGCCTCAAAAGCATGCTTATAATATCCGATTTCCTTACCCAACACCCTATCTTCAACCCGGTGGTCATGTCCGTAATTAAACGTCCCAAATCCTTCCATTTCC
>CAZFSC010000261.1:0-2254 GCA_964521585.1 uncultured Limnohabitans sp. | reverse complement strand
AAATCTCAGCCAGATAATGAATTTTGAGCAATCAAAATGGTGAATCGATCATGGAAAGAAAATATGATCTTGAGTCTCGTTTGATTGAGTTTGCATCTGCTGTAATTTCATTTACAGATTCTATGAACAATTCTAAAGCTGGTAATCATATGGCAAATCAGCTTTTGAAAAGTGGAACATCACCCGCATTAAATTACAGCGAAGCTCAGTCTGGGGAATCAAGAAAGGACTTTTTTCACAAATTGAAAATTGTATTAAAGGAACTTCGAGAAAGCAGAGTGGCCCTAAAAATTATTGCAAAATCAAACTTGCATTCAGATTCAAAAAGAATTGAATCATTAATTAGCTAGAGTAATCAACTGATTTCAATCTTTGTAAAAAGTATTGAAACTGCTGAAAGAAATAAATTTTAAAATAGCGAATATCGAATTTCGGATGATGAATTTCGAAGTTATCGAACCTAACCTAAATTCTAATGGCCACATTAATCGACGGAAAAAAGACTTCACAGGACATCAAAAACGAAATCGCCGCAAGAGTGGCTGAAATCAAAACTGAGGGCGGCAAAATCCCACATTTGGCAGCGATTCTGGTGGGAAGTGACGGGGCTAGCCAGACCTATGTAGGAGCCAAAGTCAAAGCCTGTCAGGAGATTGGTTTCGAATCCACTTTGGTTCGCTTGGAAGCCAGCGTCTCGGAGGAAGAATTACTCAAAGTAGTGGGGGATATAAATGAAAATCCTGAAATCGATGGATTGATTGTTCAGCTCCCTTTGCCCGGGCATATTTCCGTAGAAAAAGTCACCAGTAAGATCAAGCCAGAAAAGGATGTGGATGGTTTCACACCCGCAAATGTTGGGCGAATGGCTCTGAATTGGCCCGCATACGTTGCTGCAACTCCTTTTGGAATTGTGGAGTTGCTGAAAAGATACGAGATAGAAACCTCCGGTAAGCACTGCGTAGTCATCGGCCGAAGTCATATCGTGGGCAGCCCGATGAGTATTCTCATGGCAAGAAATGGTTATCCAGGCAATGCAACAGTTACTTTGACCCATAGCAGAACCAAAAATCTTCAGGAAATAGCCAGATCTGCAGATATTCTGATTGTAGCATTGGGTAAGCCGGAGTTTGTAACTGCAGATATGGTGAAGCCGGGAGCTGTGGTGATTGATGTAGGGATTCATCGAGTGGAAGATTCGAGCAAGAAATCAGGCTTCAGATTGATCGGAGACGTGAAGTTTGACGAAGTTGCTGAAAAGGCAGCTGCGATTACGCCGGTTCCTGGAGGTGTGGGTCCGATGACGATTGCATCTTTGCTTTACAATACTTTGCTTTCTGCGGAAAAGAAGGTTTATTCTTAGAAAATATTACAAAAGGTGAGATTGCAGCTTGGATCAATTGAGCACGAATGATACTTTTGCAAACCAAATAACTGCGCACGTGGTGAAACTGGTAGACACGCCAGCTTGAGGGGCTGGTGCTTTAAGTAGTGTGGAGGTTCGAATCCTCTCGTGCGCACAAAAAGCTCTGAATTTTTCAGGGCTTTTTTTCTTGGAGGTATCAAAAACTTCGAATTGTTAAGTTGGACACCTGCTCTGGAAGCAAGACTTGCTGATAAAATATTTTTTCCTTTTCGAAGGAAATGAATCCTGTCCCAGTTAATCAATAGGTCTAAAAAAGATTTATTGTTTTCCACCAACGGCCTGATCCAAACCTTATATTTTCCTTACATTTTGAATTAAATTCTATCTTTATGAATCGAATTATTGCAATTGCAATCTTTTGCTTTGGTCTGTTTTCAGGGCAATCTTCTTTTTCCCAAACAGCACAATATCCAATCGTCAAAAACTTTGGGGGAATTTTTGAAATTCCTGAAGCCACAGAACGGCCTGATGGAAGCCTGGAATATAAAATCATAGTGGATTTGGCCACTGCCGCAGATAGTCCTGAGGGAATCAGTCGTTGGGTGGATAATATCGCCCGAATGATGAATCTTCATGGCTTGGCTGGAGTACCAAAAGAAAAACTCCATGTCAAAGTGGTGGTTCACGGCGGAGCAATTTTCACCTTACTCGAAGAAGAAAAATATCAGGAAAAATATCAGACTGAAAACCGCAATCTGAAAGTTTATCAAGCCTTAAGGGATGCAGGTGCCGAAATTTACGTTTGTGGACAATCCATGGTCGCCAGAAATTTAAAAAAGGAAAACCTCTGGGATGGAGTGCAGATTGCGCATTCAGCTTTGACTACGATTA
>CAZFSC010000260.1:0-2281 GCA_964521585.1 uncultured Limnohabitans sp. | reverse complement strand
ATTGTTTAAAGGTTTTTAGATTTTTTTTATGATCAAATTCTAGAAAGATTTTAAAAATTATCTATTTCTGCTTGCACTTAGTTTGATAGCTGAGTTCCTATTTTCCTTTGATTTACTCTATCAAACAATTTATCCAAATTGATTCTAATCCCATTGCCCCTAATTTGATGGCATATCCATCACTTTTTCCTTACCTTATTCGCGAAAAACACCCTAACCCAAAACGGACCCAAACCTTTTAACCTATGAACAGACGTATTGCATTGCGGCATCTGGCACTCATCTCCGGTGGGCTCGCCTTGATTCCTTCCTGTGATTTCAGTTCGGATGATATCCTCGCAGCATATGATAAACTGAAAGTTACTGTTTCCCAGAAGTCGCTACTTGGCGATATCTCCAATACCATCATTCCGGCCGGAGAAATCAAAGGTGCATTGGATCTGGAAGTTCCTGATTTTATTCTGGTGATGATCAATGATTGCTATACCCAGGAGAATCAAACTTTATTCACTAAAGGCATGGCAGCCTTTCCTACCTATGTCAAAGAATCAACAGGGAATAAATTTGAAAAATTGGATACCAAAAAGAAGGAAGAAGTAATTCAAGCTGGTACTAAACTCGAAGGTGGCGATACCGAAGAAGGTCAAATCCACAAGGCGATTTCCTACTTCCTGAATACGACCAAGCGATTCACCATCCAAGGCTATATGGCCTCTGAATACATTCAAACCGAAGTGATCCCTTACTCATTGATTCCCGGCGAATACAATGGTGCAGTGTTGATCACCGACCTTCAAAAACCGCGTATTAATGGCTAATCTGAATTTAAAAAGTAAAGAGGAACGAACCTATGAAGCCATTGTGGTGGGTTCAGGAATCAGTGGAAGTTGGGCTGCCAAAGAACTTTGTGATCTGGGAGTGAAAACGTTGATGATCGAACGTGGTCGAAATGTGGAGCATATCAAGGATTATCCTACTACCAATATGCTTCCTTATGAATTTCCGCACCGAAATCAGATTACGCAAGAAGTAAGAGACGCCAATCCTATCGTGAGTAAGTGCTATGCTTTCAATGAGGATGCAGCGCACTTTTTCGTAAAAGACGCCGAGCATCCTTATGTGCAGGAGAAGCCTTTTGACTGGATCCGAGGCTATCAGGTAGGCGGGAAATCCCTGCTTTGGGCCCGACAGGTGCAGCGCTGGTCGGATTTTGATTTTGAGGGTCCGGCACGAGATGGTTTTGCGGTGGATTGGCCGATTCGATACAAGGATATCGCTTCCTGGTACAGCCATGTGGAAAAGTTTGCCGGTGTGTCCGGGAATAAAGATGGATTGCCAAATTTACCGGATGGGGAGTTTTTGCCGGGTTATGAGTTGAATGTGGTGGAGAAATATTTCCAGGGAAAGCTGAAAGAGTACTACGGAAATGACCGCCATATGATTTCTTCGCGCTGTGCTCATATTCATGGAAATGCAGATTATTATGCGCAGCAAGGTCGTGCGATGTGTCAAAATCGAAACCTCTGTCAGCGGGGCTGTCCTTTTGGAGGCTATTTCTCTTCCAATTCATCGACTATTCCTTGGGCTTTGAAAACTGGAAATCTAACCTTGAGACCGGATGCCATTGTGCATTCGGTGATCTATGACGAGGAAAAGGGCAAGGCAACCGGCGTCCGAATCATTGATGCACATACGAAGGAGATGGAAGAGTTTTATGCTCCTGTGCTTTTCATTAATGCCGCTGCCTTGAATACGAATTTGATTTTATTGAATTCTACCTCCAATCGCTTTCCAAATGGGCTTGGAAATGATAATGGATTGATGGGAAAATATGTGGCTTTCCATAACTACCGGGCTCGGGTTTCTGGGGAATACGAAGGTCATTCCGAATATGCTACCTCAGGCGGAAGGCCGACTAGTGGGTATTTTCCAAGATTCAGAAATGTGTATAAGCAGGAGACGGATTTTCTCAGAGGATATGCTGCTGGATTTTCGGCGGGAAGAGGTGTACGTGCAGACACCAGTGGAATCGGTGAAGAATTGAAGCGAAATCTGCTCAATTCTGATCAATACGGTCCTTGGAGAGTAGGTTCGCATATGATGGGAGAGACAATTCCTAAGGAAACTAACTATGTTGCCTTAGACGCTAATCTCAAGGATCCCTATGGAATGCCTCAGTTGAAAATCAGTGTGGATTACGATGACAATGACGTCAAGATGACCAGGGATTACATCGAGCAGATGACCGAGATGTTTGAAAAGGCCGGCTTCACCAATATCA
>CAZFSC010000259.1:0-2354 GCA_964521585.1 uncultured Limnohabitans sp. | reverse complement strand
GAAATTTCAGCAAGCCGGGATTGTCACCATGAAAACAAATGGTCTCAGCACGGATCGGGATTGAAGTTCCCTCGATCGTATGAATGCTTCCGGATTCGAGTAATTGGCTCAGCTGAAATTCGACTTCCTCAATTTCTGTTAATAGTGAATTATTCAAACTTCTTGGTGCCAGCTGGTAATTATCCAGATAAGTGCGGTCTCCGAAAACTTCTAATTTTGTTTGCAGGCCAAACTGTCCGGCAAACAATTCCATTTGCGAATGTGGAGGAACCAAGACCGGAATCTTCGGATGGGATTCTATAAGGAATTCACAAAGTGACGCCGCGAGTGTTGGACTGGCGGCGGCATCATTGTAAAGCGCTCCATGAAATTTGATATGATCCATTTGCAGATGCATTGCGGAGGCAATTTCCGCAAAACTTTCGATCTGATAGCTGATGGATTGAAGGAGTTCAGGGATTTCAATCCGTAGGGATTTTCGGCCGAAATTTTCCCGGTCAGGATAGGAGGGATGTGCGCCGGGTCTTACTCCAAAGTCCGCTGCAAGCCGCAGACTATTGGACATCGAATAGCTGTCGCCACAGTGTCCACCGCACGCTATACTGGCGGCATCGATCCAGGGGAAAATCAACTCCTCATGGGAAACACCCTCGCCGAGGTCACAATTAATTTCAGGTGTATTGATAAAATCCATCAGTGCAGAAAAATACTTAATTTATCTCAATTTGGCTGTTTTTGAACTAGATTTCATTTTAAAACCTATTTTGTGGATTGACTTTGATTTTCTGTTTTATTATTTTCAGGAATACAATTAAACTCAAAATAAGCTATGGGAAAAGGAGATAAGAAATCACGTCGCGGAAAAATCAATTTAGGAACATTCGGAGCAAGCCGACCAAAGAAAGGTGCTAACCGAAAAGCCAGAAAGGCCAAGTTTGAACTTGCCAAGGAGCCGAAGAAATAAGCTAAAAAAGGACCGATTTCGGTCCTTTTCACTTTTTAAAGATTATTGTAATACTTGAACAATTCATTTAACTGTTTCCAATCGAGCTTTCCCTGGGAAAGCCTTAAATGATGCATGATCGCAAGCGATTTTTTCATCCTACTTTCGGAGTTTTTGACTTTGGTGACCAGATAAATCAGACTTCGCTGCTTCCCGGGAGTCAGTTTCATAAATATCTCATTTGCTTCCTCGTCCTGATTCAGCATGACAGAGAATTCTTCAGGAACTTCCTGACCAAATTCGCTGTGATCCCGCTTAAGACGCACTTTGACCCGATTTCCATTTTCAATATTCAGTTTGGAGCGAAGTTGCTGATTGATCAGGATGTACCAGCAGGATTTTGCCTTGAGCAAGGCCATATGATATGGGCCGGTGTCTTCCAGCCAGACCAAAACTCTGCGGTGGTTCTCATCCATTAAGGAAGGTACGAGGTCATCAGGCACAGGGATATGATGCTGCCAGTGATTGAAGTCAAACTTGCTGAGAATTCCCTGAAATTCCATTGTCTATTTTTTGATAATCCGGTAGGCCATTTCACCTTGCTGGAGATTGACGGTCAACTGCAATTGATTGTTTTTCACATCCATTAGACCAACCTCATTTTTCTCACCGCTGATCGGATTGATAGTTTGAATTGAATATTTTCCGGGTTCGACTTTGAGATTAATGAAAGAATCTGCTTTACCGGCCTCTACCAAATACAGTAGATATCCACCCTTTCCGTCGGCTATCAAGAATGACAGCATTCCTGGTGATGCTACAATCTGATCAGCAGCGGGTCTTGCTTGTCGCAGGTCCAGATCATGAATCACTTCCGAAAGAATTTTCATCTGACTGCGAAAAGCCACTCCTCCGCCACCGGGAGCCTCGTTTTCACCCCTTCCTTTTTCTTCTCCTGCATAAAAAGAATAGTCCAGATTATTGAATAGTCCACCTCCGGAAAGCATGAATGCCCAAGCCTGTCTCCTGTAGGCTAAATCGGAATCACCGGCAAATCCAGATTCATCAAAACCAATCACCCGGTTGAGGTGATAATTCCATATGGCGGACTCCGGCCAATTGTAATGAAAATTAAGGATTGAAATCAGCGGAGAGATTTCAAAGAGGGGAGCTTTGAAATTACTGTAGTTTTGTGCAATCAGGTGCTTTTTCGGAAGATTCTTCTCTTCATTTGCAATGGTTTCTGCAATTTCAAGCTGCCAATTCATAGAGAGTTGATCTGCCAGATCTACTTTTTCGGTCCATTCCGAACCGTCTAATTGATACTTGTTGACAATATTCAAGACAGAATGCCCACGGTCAGACCAAGGTTCATTTTGGATTTCAAAGAAGAAATTATCAAAGTCGTTAA
>CAZFSC010000258.1:2109-2418 GCA_964521585.1 uncultured Limnohabitans sp. | reverse complement strand
GTAACCGTTTCTTTACATTTCTCAGGCCAACTCCAGTGGAAGAAACCGTCTCGTTCTTTTCCAACTTTTGATTGACAATTTCAAAAACAAGGGATTTTTCATCGAATGAAAGAAGAATGTCAATGGTGGTGTTCTCTTGTGCAGACACGCCATACTTGAAAGCATTCTCTACAAAGGGGATCAACAGCATAGGAGCAATCCTAGAATTCAACTTTCTTTCCGGATAACTAAAATGAACAGTCACTTTCTTATTAAAACGTAATTGCTGCAAATAGATGTAGTCTCTGATATAATCAACCTCTTCCTTTA
>CAZFSC010000258.1:0-2099 GCA_964521585.1 uncultured Limnohabitans sp. | reverse complement strand
TTACTGATTCCTTCAGCTGTTTTTTCGTCTCCCGACTGCAATGCCATGGAGAACAGATTGTTTAGGGCGTTGAATAAAAAATGCGGATTGATCTGGCTCTTCAACACTTCAAGTTCTGAACGCAGTTGATACTCACTTATATTTCTTCTAAGTCGCTCATTGGCAAACCAATCCCTTGAAAAACGATAGGCCAAGGCAAAGATCACGACCAGAATATGTGTTACAAAAACCATCAGAATCAATTCCATCCACACACCACTATCCATCAACAATCCCTGTGAGCGGTAAAAAGCCACATCAATCAGTGATTCCACAAGTGAAACGATTATCAAGAGGCAGGTTAGCCAGAGGACAAACTGTCTTACCCCCTTTTTGAGAGTCACCGGAATCAGATAAAAAACAATTGAATAAAAAAGGATCAGGTTGAATATCGTCCCCATTATGGATGGCCACAAAAGGGAACCATCCCCCGACTTGAATACCCCGAAGGTAAGATCAAAGGAAGGGTAATTCAGCAAGAATAATCCTAGGGCCACTAAACTCAAATGAATAGCCCATTCAAAATCTTTGATTGCCTTCATATACTCCTATAGTATCAATTCCATGGAAAATTTAAAATCAATGTGGACCAAAGTTGGTCTAACCTTGACGAATAGGTCAAAATAATACATGAAAGTGCTGATCAGGTAATCTATAAATTCCAAGGATTAATTTGCTTACCTGGTGTATTTCATTTTTTACTATTTCAGAATCCACCGATCCTTGGAGAAATTTCAGAAAAATGAAACGATCCAACTTGTCTTTCCTCTTTTTCTTATTTCCGACTAGCTCCCTTATCATTTTGGCTCAGAATGACTTCAATAAGATTTTCAAAGTATATAAAAAACAGATCAGGATATGAATGAGAAAAGTTCAATGGATAAATTAAAACAACTCAGCAGCAAGGGATGGAAGTTTGTATTCCTAACATTACTTCTTTCTGTCATTCCTTATTATTTTATCTTGAAAGAAGGAGATACAGGTTCCAACTGGACACTACTATTGATGTGGATGCCCGGTATTGCAGCAATTATATTGAGAATACTATACCAGGAAGGTCTTTTTAGCAGTCTGATTTGGAATCCTTTGAAGGCATGGAGATGGATTTTACTGGGGGCTTTTATTCCCTTTGCCATTGAAATAATCACTATCCTGCTCTCCGTGGGCTTTGGTGGAGCCAGCCTCAGGGAGGATTTCCTAACCGTGGAAAATGGGGAAATCGCCATCAAAGGTATTGCCATGCTATTTGGCGCTTCTGCACAACCTTGGTATGTTTTTCTACCAAATTTTATCTTATCCTATTTCGTGGGAACGATCTTTTACAGTCTGTTCTTTGCATTAGGTGAGGAATTAGGATGGAGGGGTTATTTGCAGAAAGAATGGGTAGCTAGCAATCCATTATTTAGCTTTCTGTTGATTGGGGTTATTTGGGGGTGGTGGCACCTGCCCGGAATTCTCTTAGGCCACAACTATCCTGAATATCCATTAATGGGGGGATTCTTATTTATGCCCTTCGTCACCATTCTTTTTTCCATTTCTTTTGGAGTGGCCTTCCAACTAAAGCGGGTGATTTGGGTTCCTGTAATATTCCATGGAGCGGTGAACATTAGTGCTGAAATCTCCAATACAGGATTGGTAGAATCATCTATTAATCGTCCGTTTAATGACTTCGTTTGGACAGGACTTTGGTTAATAGCAACGGTTTTAATTTGGTTTCAGATGAAGTCAAATCAGAAGGAAGTCAAACAAAGGAAATCTAAAAGCCATTTACATTGAAAAAAATTGCCTGAAATCTCACATTAAAAGTACATTCCAGCTTCCACCTTTCGGATAATCGCGTTGAGACGAAGATCAACACCAACCTTTTGTGCACTGCGGATTAGCTGTTAAAAACAAAATTCGAATCCTATTTTATTAAAACAATGAATGTGAGTGTACAGGCTTCACCAAAAATGGAAAGTTCTAAAGAGGACATCGTAACCAACTTTTAAATTTTCCAAATTCCGGCAAAGCTAACCTCGCTGATATTGTTTCACTTTGAAACAATATTTTTTTTGGCT
>CAZFSC010000257.1:0-2440 GCA_964521585.1 uncultured Limnohabitans sp. | reverse complement strand
TCCCTCTCGACATAAGTCTGAGTCACATCTTTGATATTCTTTGACCGCGATACATAAGTCTCTTCCAGTTCAGCTGCTTTCTTTTCATCAGCGGCTTTCTCGGAAGGGGTACGGTTGTCCAGTTTGTACCAGGACAAATTCTCAATAGAGATATCCACCGCTTCAGTGCCATAGAACCAACCTCTCCAGAACCAGTCCAAATCAACCGCTGAAGCATCTTCCATGGTCCGGAAAAGATCCTCGGGAGTCGGATGCTTAAACATCCATCTTGTGGAATACTCCTTAAATGCATAATCGAAAAGCTCTCGGCCCATTACCGTCTCCCGAAGGATATTCAATGCCGTAGCTGGTTTGGCGTAGGCATTTGGTCCAAACTGAATAATGTTTTCTGAATTGGTCATGATCGGCTCCAAGAGATGCTTTTCGCTTCTCATGTAAGGCACGATCTTGTGCGCAGGTCCACGACGGGAAGGATAATTGCGGTCCCATTCCTGCTCTGCCATGAATTGCATAAAGGTATTCAAGCCCTCATCCATCCAGGTCCACTGACGCTCGTCTGAGTTGACGATCATCGGGAAGAAGTTGTGACCCACCTCGTGGATGATCACGGAAATCATCCCGTTTTTGATGGCTTCGGAATACGTGCCATCCGCATCAGGGCGTCCATAGTTAAAGCAGATCATCGGATACTCCATTCCGTTGGCAGCCTCCACAGAGATGGCCGTTGGGTATGGATAGTCAAAGGTATGGGCAGAGTAGGACTTGATGGTATGGGCTACTACCCGGGTGGAATATTGTCCCCAAAGTGGATTGGCCTCTTTGGCATAATAAGACATCGCCATGACATCTTTGCCACCTTGCTTTACAGCCATGGCATCCCAGATGAATTTACGGGAAGAAGTCCAAGCGAAATCCCGAACGTTCTCAGCCTTGAATTTCCAAGTCTTCTTCGCTGTGGATTTTGATTTCTCTAATTTCTCAGCTTCAGCTTGGGTACGGATGACCACAGGCTTGTCATATGTTTTCTTGGCAGTATTCCAACGATCAAGTTCAGCCGCCGAAAGCACTTCCTCTGGATTTTGAAGTTCTCCTGTCGCACCTACCATGTGGTCAGCTGGCACCGTAATGTGCACTTCGTAATTTCCAAAGGCCAAAGCAAATTCGCCCGAGCCAATGAATTGCTTGTTTTGCCAGCCTTCGAAGTCTGAATAAACGGCCATTCTCGGAAACCATTCGGCCATCGTATAAAGGTAATTTCCATCACCCTCGAAATATTCGTATCCTGGACGTCCTCCTATGAAACTCATGCGATCGTGGATATTAAAAGACCAGTCGATTGCAAATTCGAAAGATTCCCCAGACTTCAATGGGGAAGGAAGATCTACCCTCATCATGGTTTGGTTTACCGCTACTTTCAGAGGATTGCCGGATTTGTCTTTTACCTCCAAGACTTGGTAGGCATAGTCATCCGTGTGCCAGAGGATCCCCTGCAGTTGGGACAAGGTCATCCTTGGGCTAATGCTTGATTCGGTTCCTTTGGGAGTTTCGGAATCCTTTCCCCGCTGATTCTGCTCCAGCTGTACCCAGAGGTAGGTGAGTTGATCAGGAGAGTTATTTACATAGGTGATTTTCTCTGAACCTTTGATGGATTGATTATCGTCGTTGAGCTCAACCTGGATAATGTAATTCGCCTGCTGCTGCCAATACATGTGACCGGGAGCACCGGATGCGGTACGATACACGTTGGGTGACCGGAGCATGCTGCCCAATTGCTCAAATCGCTCCCCATGATTCTGCTCAGATCGATGCTGTGCAAAACCGGCGAGATTTACTGAAAATGCCAATACGGCCAGTATTCCTATTTTTTTCATCAGTTGTATGTTATTTATTGGTCATTCCGATAGCATCGGGGAAGATCACTTTCTGTTCCTGAGGAGATTTTAGTCCTCTTCGAATTTATATGAACTTTAATTATTTCGAAATCATATTTTTTTTAAAACAGCAATCCGTCCAGGATAGGCATGTTTTTCTTTGAATTTACCAAAATTTCGTTTCCAGCATCAGCATGAATGCCACTCCAAGCACAAAGGCAGAGATAATCAAAGTCCATTCTCTCCTGCTTATCCCTATGATCCCTACCAATATCGAGGTGACCAAGATAAAGATTCCGACAATAACCAGCTGGCCAACTTCCAAACCGACATTAAATGCCAAAAGCGGTTGCCAGATACTGGCTTCTTTGCCGAGCAGGCTCCGCAGGTAATTGGAAAATCCCAACCCATGGATTAATCCGAAGATCAAGGCAAGAAAATAATTGATCGTAACACCCTTTCCCGTAGCGGGTTTTGGCCGTAGAATATTACTGAATGCAGTAATGGCTATGGTCACTGGAATCAGAAATTCGATCACCTCACTTCTGAACTGCAGCACTTTGAAAGTC
>CAZFSC010000256.1:0-2464 GCA_964521585.1 uncultured Limnohabitans sp. | reverse complement strand
TTCCATTTTATTTCTTCTCAGACTCAGCATCCGCATCAGTTCAGCCGGAGCTGAGGCTCCATTATCCCAAAGATGTGATCTTGGGTGCACCCCGCTAGGATTTCTGGAGTCTGAGTCTGTAATGAATTCAAAACCTTCGTCATAGGTATTTTCCAAAGTTTTCTTTAGAAACTCAGATTCTGATTCTCCCGAAGCAGGATAGCCATATCCGTAAGTGATTGCCCATTTGTCCCATTCCCCGATTTTGTCGTCGTAGGCATTATTCAAATCCAGATTCCCATTGGCATCTTGGGTGATCACAGGGTAGGGGTAGTCCATTACAGAAGACCGGCCCTCCGCTGATGTCGCATAACTATGAGCCAATCCTATGGTATGTCCGATCTCATGGGCAGAGAGTTGTTTTAGACGTGCGACGGCTAGTTCCAGCATTTTCGGATCAGGCTCATCTCCGTTTTCGTAGGGTTGAATCAGACCCTGTGCAATCAGATAATCCTGCCTGACACGGAGGGAACCCAAAGAAACATGTCCCTTTAAGATCTCGCCAGTCCGAGGATCCCGTACGCTGGCTCCATAAGACCAGCCCCTTGTGGATCGATGTACCCATTGAATCACATTGTATCTCACATCCATCAGATCCATTCCTTCGGGAGCTATTTCGACGCGAAAGGCATCCTTAAATCCAGCAGCTTCAAAAGCCTGATTCCACCAATTTCCTCCCTCTATCAATGCTGATCTGACCGGCTCTGGAGTGCCCCGATCCAGATAATACACTATCGGCTCCACTACCTCAGAGACTGGTGCATTGGGATTAGTCTTGATCAATCGATGCCTGGCGATATAGCGCTTCAGGATGGGTTCGGTGATGGGAGTAGTAAAATCCATAAATGAAATACTTCCATACCCTGCCCTTGGATCAAAAGCTCTTGGCTCATAATTATCGTCAGGTAACTGGATGAAGGAATGTCGCTGTCGGACCGTGACTGCATCTGGGCTCGGAACCACCGATCTCAGATAGGCTCCAGTTGCATTACCTGTGAGCGTAATTGTCGCCTCAACTTCCGTGTTTTCAGGAAAATTTTTGGTCATTGGATAGTAGAGCCCCGAGCGACTGGCGTCAACCTTGAATGTACCTTGGCGGCTTTGACCCAATTGACCTGCTACGTCGTGAGCGTCTTGCAAATAAAAATTAGTGGCGTCTACTATCAGCGAATTACCTTCTTTCTGTGCAAGTTCGAATCCCCAGATTATAGATTCAGCAAAGGCATCTTTGACAGACTGTACCTCATAAGGATTGGAGGAATATGCCCTGAAATCATAGTTTTTATGGACTAGAAATATTTTGTTTCCGGATTTTCTAAATTCCACTATCCGTGTGTCTCCTAATTGACCACGATCGAGGCCGATATCATTGGATCCCACTCCTGCGGTAAGTGAGTTGACATATAAAAATTCCTTTTCCAGATCACTGATCTGAAGATAGATTTTTCCTTTTTCTTCATCCAGAAAGAATGGAATAAAACCATCCTTTTTGGCCATTTTACTGAGATCCAGGCTTTGCGCCAAAGCGATTTGGAAAGTAATTAATAGTAAAAGTCCAGCGGGTAAGAGTCGTTTCATAGAATTTTTGATTTGTCCCAAATTAGAAAAAAACAAAACTGAAAAGCTACCATTGATGGAAATTTAGCGGTGAAGCAGGTATCTGACCAGAAATGTACTTTCAGTTTGGTGGGGTTTGGAAATCTTCTGCAGGCCAGAACTTATTTCTGAACGGTCCGAATAGCTTGTTCTTGCAAATCGGAAATAAGCAGTGAGCTGACTGGAGAATTGATATTGTCCAATCAGATAATAGCGCATGCCCTGTCCAAAAAATGCAGGAACTGAAAATGTCCATAGCACATTATTTTCGAAGACGTAAAGCCTGTTCTCATAATTTTTAGCATCAAAAAGTGCTACTCTTCCAGTTAAACGAAATGTTCCAAAATCATATTGGGCATCCTGCAGGACCATGAATCCCGGACTTTGAATTCCGTTAAAATTCACTTGACTGAATAGAATTCGGGATCGAATAAATAGTTGTTTGTCAATCTGATATTCTAAGCTCAACATGCCGTTGGTTTTTTCGATGGGCAGTATCCTATAGTTTGATGCAGGCTCTCCTGAATTAGGAATGTTTCTTCCTTTTTGCTCTTTCCGGATCTGAAAAAATGCAATCAGATTTCGATTGGGGCTGAAGCTGATCCTGGTCAGCCATTCGTAGCCTTCGGAGGGTGCATAGACGCGGTAGCGAAGCCAGGGGAATTTAAAAAAGTCATAGTACGAGTTGATCTTCCATTTCATATTCGGCTTGATCTGGATTCCAAGATATATTCCCCTTTCATTGATGGCCCGGGTACCCTCAGAAAATGCATTCCCATAAAAGCTGTGAAAATCCCGATCGTAATTTCTCCATAGAAATGAAAAGTCC
>CAZFSC010000255.1:0-2482 GCA_964521585.1 uncultured Limnohabitans sp. | reverse complement strand
CCCAACAGACCAAATCATTCAGCGAAAATGAAACTCCGACAAAACACCAAATTACTACTGCTTACATTCCAGTTAGAGCAGGATTGAGCTACCGGGTTGGACCATATTCCGATATAGCTGGAGAAGGAACGATGTTTTTCACTTTCTCCGATAATCTGGATGGGAACGTAGGATTCAACCGTTATGGCGATCATTTGGCGCAAGCTCAAATCGTTTATCGAAGGTATTTCATCCCAAAAAGCAGGGATTAATCTTCTTTGATAAACTAACTCAAAACCAACTACATATAGTTGGTTTTTCATTTTTTGATATTTTGGCAAAAGAACGGTATCTTAATTATCAAAGATTTTTAAATACGATGGGCCAACTGCAAGTTTTTATTTCTTATGCCTGGGGAGGAGAAAGCGAGCAAGTCGCAGATGAGATAGAGACAATTTTTAAGTCCTATCAAATCAAACTGATTAGAGATAAAAATGAGCTTGGTTTCAAAGGGCTCATCCGTGACTTCATGAGGCAGATAGGCAAAGGGGATTTTGTGATTTTGATTATTAGTGACAAATACCTCAAGTCCAAAAACTGCATGTTCGAGTTGATGGAGGTTGCCAAAAGAGAAGCCTTTTTGGATCGGATTTTCCCTATCGTTTTGCCAGATGCAGCTATTTATGATGGATTGGGAATTCTATCCTATTTAAAGTATTGGGATAAGAAGTTAATGGACTTGAATGCCAGTGCCAAAGAGTTGGAAAGTCTCGAAAAAATCAGCACAATTCAAAATGAGATAAATCTTTTCGCAGAGATCAGGGCTACCATTGATGATTTAGCTGGAAAACTCAGTAACATGAATACGCTGACCCTGGAAATCATGAGGAACAAATCCTATCAGCCCTTAATTGAAGCCCTAAAATCCTCAGTTTCTGAAAAGCCTAATTCACCAACTCCAACCTCCGGACGGAAAGAAGGAAACATACTTTATCATATTCCAAACATGATGCAGGTTCTTTCTTGGACTAGGTGTACGGTGAGACTAGCATGGGATGAAATCTTGCTGAATGAAGGGCTGACTATACCTGAGGAGGACAAAGTAATTGAATCCATCCGATTGGGAGAAATCATGCAAGTAAGCCTGAAAGAGGGGCAGTCAGGAGCCAATTTCGAAATTAAAGCACTTAACAATGAGGAGCAGTTTATTCTTAGTGATGACTTCACAGAATGGCTCTTTGATGTCAGACCCTTGGAAACAGGTGATTTCATTTTGATTTTAAGGGTTACCTTAATCCAGCTCATCCTAGGAAAAGAGCGCAAAAAAGACATAGTACTCGAACGCAGCGTAAAAACAACAGCTGCTAATGTACCAAAGGCACTAGCAAAATTTGAGACTGCTAAAAGTAAATTAATTCCTCCGACAAGTTCATCTGAAGGTTCCAGAACAGAAAAACCGAAAACATCGCAAGAAAAAATAAGTTATGCTTTACCTAAAACCATTCCAGCTCTTGAAGCATCAAGGGATCATAGTTCTTCTCCCCGTTCCTCTGTCCCACCTCCGGCTACAGGTAAAAGTATTTTTAGGAAAATAGTACCCTACGCAGCTTCTCTCGCAGGAATTATTTTGATTGCATTTATCTTTTTCCCCTCCTCTGATTACTTTTCTTCAGATAGTGAAGTATATTCTGAAGAAGGTTTTGAAGCCCCTAATGAAATTGAAACTAGTGAAAGCCTACTGATATCAATGAGTCGCGAATCAATTATCCCAAACGGAGAAGTTGTCAAGGAAACCAGTTTTTTTAAAGTCAGCCCCGAAACTTTGGAGAATCTTTGGAATTCAGACCTTGGAGATTTTACATTGACTTTATATTCAGATTCCATTTTTACCTCCACCGTAACCAATAAAGAACTGTTTAATTATATTGAGATCGTAGATTCCTTGATCAAAATCAATACTAATCCATTGGTTTATAAAAACAAATTGTATCAAAGGAAGGATCTACGGGTAATCCCAAAAGACAAAAATCAAACTGTCTCCGGAAATAATGCAGATCATAGCAATTTGCTCAATAAAAATATTACTCCGGAAGGTGTAAAGAATATTCAAGAAAACAACTAAAAAATATTTGTATCAGCGATTACCTTGACCGAATAAAATTAAGAATTGAATCAAATTTTGATCAATTCAATCATTTTAAGAGTTCGGGAAGGATATTACATATTGGTGATTCAAAATTTCTCCCTACATGTAACATTCTCAAGATTCGTCTCAAAAAAATACGTACCTCCATCCAAGATTATAAAGAGTTTAAGTCAAAGAAAAATACAATAAACTCCAGTACTTAGGTAGACTTTCTCCAGCCCTCACCTTTCACAATAAAATGAGATAAGGGTCTTGGGAAGGCTTGAAATTCTTACAAAAATCATCGATTTCATTACAAAACAACCTCCAAAAACTTCCTTGGAAGACTGATCAGCATGTTTTGGTAGATACCTGGAA
>CAZFSC010000254.1:0-2485 GCA_964521585.1 uncultured Limnohabitans sp. | reverse complement strand
TCGGATCTACTTAATTCTTAGCTTCCAAAAGCTTGTAAGAAAAACTACTATAAGCAATATTTTATTCTGCTATTTAAATATTAACCCAAAGCATAATAAAGCTCCAAAGGAGCGGCACCATTCATCACCCTGTACGAAGTGCAGGGTAAAGGAGTAACTTGATCAACCAAAGCCCTGAGAGGGCGAAACAATTTCCAAAAATTTTAAATGGTAAATATTCCTCTCCAAAAACCCTTTAAATTCGCTGCATGACAAGAAACCTAAGTCTCATCCTATTCCTATTAATAAGTTTTTCAAGTTTTGCACAGGTTCAACTCAAAGTTGTTGACGCCAATACCGCTTTACCCCTGGAAAATGTTCGAATTCAATCTGAAAATGGCCTAACTCAACTTACCAATGCATCAGGATTGGTAGCTTTTCCAGGATCGGAAGAAATAACTTTTACTTTTTTCAAATCCGGGTATGAAAGGCTTACCAAATCATTCGGACCTGGAGAGCATGTGGTGGAATTAAAGGAAAAATCCCTGAATCTATCCGAAGTCACCGTCACTGCTTTCGAATCGGAACGCCCACTTTTGGAGCAGTCGGCTGCAATCACGATCGTTTCGGAGAGAGATTTCAACCGTTTCAACGAAACCTCTATTGTCAACGCTTTCAATACAAAACCAGGAATCCGGATCGAAGAACGGGCTCCGGCCAGTTACCGAATTTCAATTCGTGGAAGCTCCCTTCGATCTCCTTTCGGGGTACGAAATGTCAAAGTTTATTGGAATGAGGTGCCCTTCACCTCTCCGGATGGCACCACACCTTTAAACTTGCTCGATCTTTCAAATATTCGAACCGCCGAGGTCATCAAAGGTCCATCAGGAAGTATTTACGGCGCTGGAAACGGAGGAGCGATTCTGCTCAACAGTCCCGCCAATCCACAGGGAGGCAAAATCAGCAGCGAATATACGACCGGTGATTTTGGACTCAATCGCTTCAGAATCGCTCTTTCCCAGCAAATCGGTGAAGGTGGTATCGAAGCTTCTTTTGTCACCCAAAAAGCGGATGGCTACAGAGAGCATTCTGCCATGGATCGTAAAGTATTTCAAATGGGAGGCTTTTTCCCAGTCTCAGATAAGCAGGAAATCCGAACTCAAGTATTGATTTCAGATTTGAATTACCAAATCCCCGGGGCACTTAATGCCGCTCAGTTGGAGGCTGACCCTACCCAGGCGAGGCCGGGTTCAGTGAATCAAAATAGCTCCATTGCACAAAAATCAGTATTTGCTTCTTTCGGCCATTTGTATCGCTTTTCTGAAAAAACAAGCAACAATACCACGGTTTACCTGAACACCAATGATTTTGAAAACCCTTTTATCCTAGACTATAAAAAAGAATTGGGCTTTGGCTTCGGAGGCCGGACAAGATTCACGCACGATACGCAGTTGGGAGGAAAATCACTGCGCCTGATTGCAGGTGGAGAATATCAGACCAGTTTGACGGATGCGCAGAACTTTGGAAACCGAAACGGGGTAGCTGATACGGTTCGTTTTTCGGATAAACTTCGAGCCACTCAAGGTTTCCTTTTCCAACAGGCCGAATGGCAAATTTCCGAGAAATTTCTCTTCACGTTAGGTTTGAGCGAAAATTTCTCCAGCTTCGAGATCGACCGACAAATCGATGCAGCAGGTGGTCCGACAGGATTGCAAACCCGAACTTTTGATCCTATCGTAGTTCCACGAGTAGCGCTGAATTATCGGGTAAATGAAGCTTCAGCAGTTTATGGAAGTGTGAGCAGTGGTTTCTCGCCACCGACCATCGACGAGGTACGAACGAATGAAGGAAGTCTAAATCTTGATCTGGAAGCTGAAAAAGGGATCAATTATGAATTGGGTTACCGAATTGGCAAACAAAAGTTGAACCTGGACTTAGTGGCCTATTATTTCAAATTGGACCAGACCATCACCACTTTTACCAATGCTCAGGGAGTTGTTTTATTTCAAAACGCAGGAAGCACTGACCAAAAAGGAATCGAGGCCTCATTGGATTATGCCTTGATCCGGAACAGTCAGGGATTGATTCAGGATCTGAGAATCGGAACGGCCTACACAGGTCAGTTTTTCAGATTTAAAGATTATCAAAAACGAGGAGAAGATTTCACTGGAAACGCGCTGACAGGTGTACCAGAAACTACTTTGGTCACTCGATTAGACTTGAGAACCAAACTTGGATTCTACCTCAATTTCACCCACAATTATGTGAGCGAGCTTCCACTCAATGATGCCAATACCGTATTCCAAGAGGCTTATGATTTAGTCAATCTGCGTTTTGGCTGGGCCAAAACTTTTGGCGGAAAATGGGAATTGGAAGCCTTTGCTGGAGTAGATAATTTGTTGGGTGAAAGCTATTCACTTGGAAACGATCTGAATCCTTTTGGCGGTAGATTCTATCAGCCTGCTCCGACAAGGAATTGGTATGGGGGAATTAAAGTGGGATTTCT
>CAZFSC010000253.1:0-2488 GCA_964521585.1 uncultured Limnohabitans sp. | reverse complement strand
AAAAATCCTGCTCCTGGATGACCCTGAGCAGGATTTGATTATTCTCTAAAATTAAATTTTTATCCAACATTAGCCTAATACTTCCTTAATCGCCTGATTGTAAAGTGCAACTTCCTCTAGAGTTCCAGTGGAAATTCTACACCAATCATTCAAAGGTTCAAATGGCCTTCCAATTATAAATCCTTTGTCACGCATGGTTTTATTGAGCTCTGTGATCTCCCGGCCCGAATGGAAAAAAATGAAATTGGCATGTGAATCCAAATAAGGCAGTTTCAGTTCGTCTAAAGTTTTTGTCAGCATACCTTTGGCTTCATTTGCCTTATTCAATGAAAAAGTATAGAAGTCCTTGTCCAAAAGCGCAGCTTTACTAGCCTCTATGGCCATAATATTGGTATTGGCGACTACCCGGTTGGAAAGCATTTTTGCCAATTCCGGTTTGGCTACCATATACCCCATCCGGATTCCAGCCAGTCCATAGACTTTGGAGAATGTACGCGAAACCACCACATCATAGCCTTGCTTTACCAATTCCACCATGGACGGGTAATTAGGCTCTTTGATATAGTCGTAATAAGCTTCATCCGAAAAGACTACCGCTTGTTTACTCACTGTTTTACAAAAATCGACAACCTGATCAGCGGGAAGCAGTTTACCTGTTGGATTGTTCGGATTACACAGGAAAACTAATTTAGTCTTATAGGAAACCCGTTTTTCTATTTCTTCCAAGTCAAAGTCCAGATCCTTGGTGAGCGGAACCCAGTTGATATCAGAACCCCAAAGTTCAGCATAATCCATCATAGACAGGAAGGTAGGCGAGCAAGTAATTATCTCAGCACCAGCACCAAAAGTAACACCGGCGATCTTAAGCCCTTCCGTCGAACCTGCTACCAAAACGATATGATCCTCGGGGACTCCTTCTTTTTCAGCAATCATTCTTACCAAATCCGCATTATATCCCCAGGGATATCGGCAACCCAGATCAAAGTTATTGGACATGGCCTTGCGCATGGATTCAGAAGGTCCGTATGGATTTTCATTTGATCCCAGACGGATCAGATCCGCTAAAGGCCTTGGATTATATTTCCTGATTTCAGCTGCTGTAAGCGAAGTCACAGCTGCAGTGCTTCCCATCATTGCCAAGCCGCTTCCTAAAGTGGCTTTTTTTAGCCATGCCCTTCTTGATAGACCTTTCATAGTTTGATCGATTTGATTGATAAAATACTAATGTTTCAACAGCAATGTTAAGATAATTACATTTTTGCTGCATTTTTTTAAATTTTAAAATATTTCAGTAATACAGATCAGATTAAAATTATCTTTTCTTTTTAAATTTTTAACAAAATAAATTTTTAAATTATCGCAAAGCACAATTAAATCCTAAACCCAAAATCATATGAAAAAGCTATTAATATTATTGGTTTGTGGATTGTTTTGGGCAGCGCCCACAATCGCTCAGCAAACTAGATACTCGGTTTTTGAATTCATTAAAGTAGAAAATGATCAGATATTTGATTACATCGAATTCAAAGATTTGATGGAGAAGGTTTATCGCCAGGCTCTGAATGATAAAAAGATTACGGGCTGGGATTTTTGGTCGCTCCAATCTGGGCCCGGTAATTCGGACTTCCAATACATCATGGTTACCCATTACAATGATCCAGTGAAGATGATGGATGGACTGAATGAAGATTCAATGATCGAATACACTAAAATTGCCTACCCTCATTTGAATGAACTTCAGGTCCGAAAAATCTTTGAGGAATCGCTGACCATGCGGGATATGCCAATGCGGCTGTACATGAAGGAAATCGAATCCACCAATGATAATTTCCAGGTTAAGCCTGGAGTTTTGGCTTCTTTTGATTTGATGAAAGCCTATGAAGGTAAATTTCAAGCTTATGAGAAGGCTGAGTCAGAAATCTTCAAACCCATCCACCAAAAAAAGATTGAGCAAGGTTTAATGGGGCATTGGAGCTTTCTTCGTACTGCTCTTCCTCTTGGATCAGAAGCAAAATCCACGCATCTGACCGTGAATATGTACAAAGATTACATGCAGTTTTTTAACTCGCAGGCTTATGAAGACATGAATCAAACGGAGGCAGAGCGAAAAGCAGTCAATGAGGGTTTAAACAGCAGGGATCAAAAGTGGGTTTATTTAGCAACTTTGGAAAACGTAGTTAGATAGTTCGGTAGACGAAGCTACAGTTTGGGAGGCTAGAGACAGTAGCCTCCTTTTTTTTGGCTAAGATGGTCAGGTATTGATAGGTACTATTTGGTCAATCAATTTTAAACTCGATTCTAAAAAAGGTCGGTTTCAGACATTTATTCTATCCAGTAGCTATTATTGCAACTAACTCTTATTCTGCTCAATTGAATGTGATTCTGTCCTGGAACCGAAAAAACGAAACAAAATCAATCCTAAAAGAGGCCCGATTACAAGAAATGAAAGTACTTCCACCACAGTGTACCAATTCAAAAGAAACTCCCC
>CAZFSC010000252.1:0-2518 GCA_964521585.1 uncultured Limnohabitans sp. | reverse complement strand
AATTTTTTAATTTTTTGGTGGGGTAATCTTTATGGTTCTTCCCTGACTTTAGTGATCAAGTAAAATAGGTTTTGGACTAAATCTATATGGTATAAAGAAGGATACTTATTTCACTAAAGCGAAGTTTGAACCTTCCGAGCTCATATAGCTAAATTCTAGCCATTTATCTTTGTCACTTTTTGGCGGCCAAAAAGTAACCAAAAAGCCCCGAGCCTCAGTCTTTTCTTTCCGCTGTCAGCTTTATTTATTGAAATGAAGGAAGAGACAGCGGAATTTTGGACTGCCTTGCGCACCTAAAAATGACTGGATCTCCCTCGTACCTCGGGAGCTAAGTCATTTTCTTAACGGCTTGCAAACCAACCCAAAACCGAAAATCCCGAAAGACTCCCCCATCCGGACACTATCCTCCGGTGCCAGTTATCATAAAATAATCAAGTTTCAATTTAATTCGGGGTAGAACCATCTTCATCGTAAAAACTCGAATTAACCGCAGCCTCAGCATTGAACTTCTGGATCATTTCTTCCAATTGCTTCACCAGTTCAGGATTGGCCGAAGCAAGATTATACTTTTCCGAAGGATCAGTATCTAGGTCAAAAAGTAAGGGTAAGGGGTCATCGAAATAGCTTTCGCCCGTTTGACTGTTGGTACGGATATGAAGCTTCCACTTCCCTTGTCTGACGGCAAAAACGGTATTATCAAAACCGAAATAGAAGAAGGTATCCGCACTTGCTTTCGCTCCAAACTTTGAATTCAGATATCCACTGAGATTAACCCCGTCTACAATTCGATCCCTAGGAATTTTTGCCCCAGCCAAATTCATAGCAGTTGCATGAATATCTTTGGTTGCTCCCAGATTCATCTCCACCGAACCTGCAGCTATCGTCCCTGGCCACCATGCAATGGAAGGTTCGCGCTGCCCGCCCTCCCATGTGCTGCCCTTTCCATCCCGAAACAAGCCTGCCGAACCAGCCTGATCGCCTTTGATAATCCAAGGTCCATTGTCGGAAGTAAACCAAACCAGCGTATTTTCCGCCAAACCATTGGCTTTCAAATAGGTCAAAATCTGACCGACTGATGCATCAATTTCTTCAATCACATCCCCATACAACCCGCGTCGGGATTTACCCTCGAAAGCTTTCCCCGGGAAAAGTGGCACATGTGGCATCGCATAGGGCAAATAGATAAAGAAAGGTTGGTCGCGATTCTTCTCCATAAACTGAATGGCCCGATCGGTATAAAGCTGAGTCAATTTGGTTTGATCTGGATTCAGTTCGAGCGTATCATTTCCAGATAGCAATGCAATATCCGGCCATTTAGGAGGAATCATATCATTGCTATAAGGCAAACCCACATATTCATCAAAGCCATTTTGGAGTGGTAGAAATTCGGGCTTGGTCGTCCCGAGATGCCATTTTCCATACATTGCTGTGGCATAGCCTTGGGACTTTAGCCCTTCAGCCAAAGTCAGTTCTTTCGGATGAATTCCTCTTGGCGAATCCGGATTGAGCACCCAACCAAAGCCGGACCTTCCCGGATATCTTCCGGTCAAAAGTCCGTATCGACTGGCGGTGCAGGCAGGGGAAACGGAGTAGAAATTACTCCAGCGCATTCCTTCCATCGCCATCTGATCCAGATTTGGGGTTCGGATCGTCGGATGTCCAGTGATTCCCAAATCCCCATAGCCCATATCGTCTGCAAACAGGATGATGATATTGGGCTTTTGCTGCGCAAAGCTCGGGGCAAAAACAAAAGCTAAAAGGACAATTAAGAAAATTGAATGCTTCATAGCTATCGGGTTAAAATTCCTAGTTCGGCGAAGGTAGCTGCATTTCCATCCGTAGTTTGAATGGCTTTCAGGCGAATAAACCGAGCCGAAATTGAATCAATTCGCACTTCATGATGAATTGGGTTATTGGCAATATTGGCGAATTCTCCTTTGGAAACGGAGTTCCAACTTTTCCCATCCGCCGAAACCTCCAACTCATAATTCTTGATAAATCCATTTGGATATCGAGCCTGCATGGGAATGTAAGTAAAGCCTTTGATTGAGATTGATTCGCTCAAATCTAGCGTCAATTGATTATCCGAGCTGGTCCAGAAAGAAGCTGGGTTTTCATCAATGGCTTTTTCAGCATCAGTCTCCATGGCTTTCCAGTTGGCTTTCGCGATGTCCAAGTTCACTTCCAATATTTCACTGCTCTGTTGCCCATTTGGATCAAAACTCAAAACCTTCAAAGTCTTAGCTTCGAGCAAAGGAATAGGATTCGAGTAGGTCTGAGTTGGTTCGCTACCATCCAAACTATAGCGGATTTCCAAATCCTCATCTGAAGGGATCAAAGTGATATCGCCAGATTTATTGCGCTTGATGCTAGGCGGAATCAAAAGTGAAGGCGCATGATAAATCCCAAGTTCGGAGATGACCGGAATTCCTTTTCCATCCAAGAAATTGATTCGGACTTTTTGAGCTTTCTGAAGTGGAAATCGTAAGATTCGCTTATAACCGATGGTAGTTCCTTC
>CAZFSC010000251.1:0-2533 GCA_964521585.1 uncultured Limnohabitans sp. | reverse complement strand
CAGGGAAGTCAAAGGAAGGAAGCTCAGACTTACTGACCAAATCGCCGGTTTTCGCAGAAGGTGCTTTCGCGAAAGGCATTCCATAAGCCCTTGCCATGGTCCAGGCGGATGCATCGTAAAATACCGAGTCGGCAAATTCCTTCACATCTTCAAACATGGTTCTGACCATTCGATACTGCGGCTGGGCAGTAGGGACCAGGTAGGATTTTCCTTTTTTGTAAATCACCCCGTTGAGATTTAGATCGGCTGGATTCTCATAGACTTTGATTTTATGATCCATCAGGAATTTCACAAATAGCTTGGTTCTGCTAGGATCAAACTCTTCCCCAAAGACATAATTCTGGGCTGGATCTTTGGCCCCTTCCGATACAGCGGTTTCAAAAAACTCGCGAAGATAGTCATGCATAAAAACCCGGTTGTCCAGTGCCGCTTCCATAGTGGCGAGCGAACTTCTGACGTGATTTCGGATTGTAAATGCGAAACTGATATCGCCACGCTGGCTGGATTGCAAATGGCCTCTGCTGCTGGCCTGCTCGAATACCAATCCCAGGCCCCCATGGATATCCGGATAGGTGGATCCATAACCCGGGTAACTGTTATCAAAAACTTCCTTGGACCAATAAAGGCTTCCTATTTCATCAAGATACTCTGCGAAATACTTTGCAAAGCGAACGTTGATGTCATCGTAGTTTTTGCGTGGGACCACTGGATTTTCGGATCCGTAAGGTTTGGTGGGTTCGAAGAAATACGTGCTGTTGGTACCCATCTCATGGAAGTCCGTGGTCACATTGGGATACCATTGATGATACCATTCGATTTTGGATTGGGATTCCGGATGTGCCAAAGGCAACCAATCTCTGTTTAGATCAAACCAATAATGATTGGTTCGACCTCCCGGCCAAGTCTCATTATGCTCCCGGTCATTGGGATCGGCTACTGGAGGGAATCCTTTATTGCTATTAGCCCAAAGGCTATGTCGATCTCTTCCATCCGGATTGACTGTGGGATCGATATGCACCACTGCATTGGATCTCAGATTTTGTGCAAGTTCACTTTGGGAAGCTAAGAGCCAATAAGCCGATAACATGGCAGCCTCAGCCGAAGAGGGTTCATTCCCATGCACGCCATAGCCCAGATGAATGATAGCCGGCATCTGGCTTACATCTGGCTTGGGTTGGGATGGATCTGCCAACTGCAATTGAGTCAGGCGGATTTGCTCTAGATTTGAAAGATTTGGGCTGGAAGCAATGGTCAGGATGATTTTTGGTCGATGCTCATGGGTATAGCCGATCGTTTTGATTTCTGCCAAAGGACTGATCTGGTCCAATTTTTCAAAATATTTGACAATCAGATCGTATCTGGTATGCCAATCGCCTACCGGATACCCCAAAAATTCTTCAGGTGAAGGAATTTCAGGGTTGAAATTTTCCCCGGGAAAGTAATAATCAGACTGTCCAAAGGTGTTTATGGAAAGCGAAAACAGTAATAGAATGTAGAGTAATGATTTTTTCATAAGGTCTAATTTGTTGAAAATTAACAAAAAGAAAAGGCTATGAAATCAAAAATCCATCAATGGTTTTTTGATTCAGGCCAATTTGAGCTAATTTAAAACTTTAACATCTCAACCTTTAAGATACTTATATGAATATGAAAAGACTTTTGCTATTAGCCGGAATATGTTTGATTGGCAACATTGCGCTGGCACAAGAGAAGACTCCGCCACCGATGAAACCTGAGGCAACGGAATTCTATACTCCGGTACCTCCAAAAATCACTCCCGGAGCGCAAAATCACCTTCCTCCTTCGGATGCCATCGTGCTTTTTGATGGCAATAATTTAAACAGCTTTGTAAGTGCCAAAGATGGCAATTCACCTGCGCAGTGGAGAGTGGAAGACGGAGTGATGATTGTGGAGCGAG
This sequence comes from uncultured Limnohabitans sp., assembly GCA_964521585.1. Lineage (GTDB taxonomy): Bacteria > Bacteroidota > Bacteroidia > Cytophagales > Cyclobacteriaceae > Algoriphagus. The sequence continues at coordinate 615 of CAZFSC010000251.1, read as the reverse complement.
GCAAAGGAGATATTCAGTCCAAGCTAGCTTTTGGAGATGCGCAATACCATGTAGAGTGGAGCGCTCCCACCGACATTGTAGGGGAAGGTCAGGGTAGAGGTAATTCCGGTTTTTTCCTGATGGGACTTTATGAAGTGCAGATTCTGGATAGCTACGAAAGTAAAACTTATACCAATGGACAGGCAGGAAGTATTTACAAGCAGCATCCGCCATTGGTCAATCCAATCCGGCCTCCGGGAGAATGGAATTATTACGATATCATTTTCAAAGCTCCCCGCTTTGATGATAATGGAATGGTAACCTCACCTGCTACCGTGACCTTATTGGTCAATGGTGTTTTGGTGCAGAATGATGTGATTTTGAGAGGTCCAACCGAGTATATCGGTATTCCAAACTATAAAGCACATGCTGAAAAACTCCCGATCAAACTTCAGGACCATGGCAATCCGGTGAAATTCAGAAATATCTGGGTGAGACCGCTTTGAGATAAGATTTAAGATATATGATGTCAGATGTATCGAGTACAAAGTCTGAAGTACCAAGTCCCATGTAAGATGTATGTACTTTTGTACTTCCCTAAATAGCGTTGACCGTTTGGTTCAACATTTATTTAAT
>CAZFSC010000250.1:0-2535 GCA_964521585.1 uncultured Limnohabitans sp. | reverse complement strand
TGGCCTTGTTTGGGGGATTATTGGCCTCAGCTTTGTTGATAGTAAATTTGTTTTTGAGCAATTGAGTATGGAAAAACTAGATCTCAGTCAGTTAGATAACGAGGAGAAAGCATTAGAGATTCGGTATGTGATTGCCAAATACATCCGTTATTGGCCATGGTACCTGTTTTTCATTCTGTTTTTTGTGATCGGAACCTTCCTTTTCCACCGCTACACTGTGGATGAATATGAGGTAACTGGATCTATGCTGATCAAAACCAATACTTCCCCAGAAGCCAGAATTCTGGATCGATCCAATATTTTTTCCTCCGGCTTAAACCTGGAAAATGACATTCTTCGACTGAAATCAAAGAATCTCGCCCGGGAGGCTCTTTCAAAGCTGCATTTCGATGTGGAATATTATGCAAAGACCAATATCAAAGCAATTGAGCTTTACGACAGATCTCCGATTCGGATTGAAGTAGATTGGTCACATGTGCAGGTTCCCGATATCCCGGTGGAATTGGTCATTCTCTCAGAGACCAATTTTAGAATATTGCCTGAGGAGGGAGGGATCATGGATTTCAACTCGGCCATAGCAGCGGGTGATGAGTCCATTTACAATAAGACTTACACCTTTGGGGAAGAAATAGAAACCGGGCGATCCAAATTCACAGTTTACCTGGTAAACCCTTCCAAAACAGATGAATCTATCGTATTCAAACTGATTCATCCCTCGAGCTTAGAAAGCAAATACGCAAATTCTGTTCAGGTCAATCTGCAAAATGAATATGCCTCGGTTCTCCGTCTTAGTACTACCACCAAAGTGGTAGAAAAGGGAAGGGATTATATCAACAAACTCATGGAGTCCTATATCCAATACGATCTCAATGAGAAGAACAGAATCCAGGAAAATACACTGGCCTTTATCGAAGAACAACTAGGATTTTTGGAGGATTCGCTCAAGCAAAAGGAGCGGGAGCTACAAAATTTCAAGGTGGAAAATAAGCTTCTGGACGTGTCTGCCGAATTTTCCAATATTCTTGGGAAGATGAATAATCTCGACGAGATGAATGCTGAGATTGATTACCAGCTGGAATATTTCGAACAGATCAAATCCTATATGGAGCGAAAAAGCAAGGATTTTTCGCAAGTAATTGCTCCCTCTGTGATCGGGGTGCCTGATCCGCTACTCAATGGCTCCATCCAGAACCTGGTCAACCTCTCTCAGGACCGTAGGAAACTACTGGCAACTGTCAATGAAAATCATCCGGAAGTTCTGAAAATTGATATGCAGATGGAAAAAATTCAGGATGTGCTATTTGAGAACGTCTTGAATCTGATCGAAAATACCAAGCAGCGGAAAGGCAGGATTCAGGACGATATTCAGATTTATGATGCCCAGTTTTCTACCCTTCCCGAGTCAGAATCTCAATACGCCGGAATCTTCAGGGAATTTAAACTCCGGGAATCCCTCTATACCTATTTATTAGAGAAAAGGGCAGAAGCAGGAATTGCGAGAGCATCCAATGTGTCTGATAATACGATCCTGGACTATGCGAAACAGGGAACCCTAGTCTTTCCTAAAAAACAACAGAATTACGGTTTGGCGATAGTTTTGGGTTTTCTGATTCCATTCGGATTTATCGTTGTTCGCGATATTTTCGATGATAGCATCAAAGATCAGCGTGATCTCAAAAAGCATTTCATGATTCCTCAACTGGGAATAATTGGTTACAGCCAAAAAGAGACCAATATGGTGGTGCTCCAGCATCCCAAATCTGCGGTCGCGGAATCCTTCAGGTCCCTGCGTTCGGCAATTACCTACCTGGCCAGCGGCAAAAACACGAAAAAGATATTGGTAACCTCATCCGTTTCCGGAGAAGGAAAGACATTTACCTCTCTCAACCTGGCTTCCGCCATGGCCTTGGGTTCTAAGAAAACCGTGGTAGTTGGTGGTGACTTAAGAAGGCCAAAATTGGCGTCCTATTTTGGAGAGTCGGATCGGGTGGGACTTTCCACTTACCTTATCGGTAAGGTGGAGGCCGAAAAGATCATAATTCCCACCGAACACGAGAACTTATGGTTTGTGCCCTCCGGGGTCATTCCTCCCAATCCTGCTGAATTGCTCCAGACGCCAAGATTGAAGGAATTTTTAGATCATCTGGAGAAGAATTTTGATGTGGTAATATTTGATACCCCACCTATGGGACTGGTTTCTGAAACTATTGATTTGATGCGTTTATTTGACATCAATCTCTATGTGGTGCGCCAGAATTACACAGTTAAAGATCACCTGGTCATGATCAATGATCTTTTCAACAATAAGCAGGTCAAAAATGTATACGGAGTCTTCAATGGCATCATCAATTCCGGCTACCATTACGAGGGGTACAACTACGGCTATGGAAATACTTATCTCTACTCACAGAATAACAAGTACATGTACAATTATTATGGAGATGATCTGGATACCAAGAAGAAGAAATTGAAGAAAAGAAACTTCAAAATTGTTGAGAAACTGAAGAAAATCTTTAAAACAAGCTGATTTTATAG
>CAZFSC010000249.1:0-2549 GCA_964521585.1 uncultured Limnohabitans sp. | reverse complement strand
TAAAATTCAAAAAAAGGCCTTTGAAGCTAATTCAAAGGCTTTTTTTATGGCATAATAGTGGAAAGATTCCGAGTAGAATCAATTGAAATAAAATTTGCTGATTTTGATTTGGGAGTGAAATTAAATAAACCCTAAATAATTTCATTCGCAGATCCTTGTAAGAGAAGTAAGAATCAAAGTGATCGAAATCAATTTTTCAAATTTCTGGCTATGTGGAAAAATTATTTAAAAGTATCCTTTAGAAACCTTCAAAAGCGAAAGCTATATACGGGGATAAATTTGCTCGGCCTAACTGTCGCATTGGTCAGCTTTATGATCATCGCGCTTTATATTCATCATGAGTGGAGCTATGACCGGATGTATCCTGATTCGGACCGAATCTATAAGATCAATCAGCAATTCAATTCCAATGGAGAAACTCAACTGGTGGGATCTACTCCTTCACAGTTGCCCATCACCCTTCTGGAAGAATTTTCAGAAGTTGAGAATGCTACGCTTGTATTTGATATGAGCATTTTTTCTTCGGTAATAGTGGATTCCGGCGAGGATACCCAAGAAGAGGATAATTATGCCATGGTGGATGAGCATTTTTTTGAGGTATTCGATTTTGATATTCTAGCTGGCCAAAAAGAGAGAATATTATCCGAGCCCAATCAGCTGGTTCTAACTGAGTCTACTGCAAATCGCTATTTCGGATCTGTTTTTAATGCTGAAGGAAAATCACTTAAAATAGACGGCAAAGACTATTTGATTACAGGGGTAATGGAAGATTTCCCGAGCAACAGCCATCTTAACTTTGATTTCTTGGCTTCCTTCAAGACGCACAGACATGGTCGTGAGCCAGAATGGTCACCAAGCAATTATTACAATTATGTAAAATTAAAGCCCGGTACTGATGTCGCTTCCTTCGAGAAGAATTTGGCAGAAATGGTCAATAAGTATTTCGGAGCTGACATGGATAAGTTTGGTTATAATACCGCTTTTTTCACCCAACCTGTCACAAATATTCATTTGGGAGACCCCTCACTTTCTAAAATCAAACCCGGTACAGATATCAGATACATTTACATTTTTGGACTAGTGGCAATTCTATTAATTGCCATCGGAATCATAAATTATGTCAATCTGGCGACCGCGGAAGCGACTGAAAGAAATAAGGAAGTAGGTCTTCGTAAAGTGATGGGTGCAGATCGCATTCAACTTTTCGGTCAATTTGTATCTGAATCCATGATACTTTCTTTTGGAGCTCTCGTATTGAGCATCTTGATTCTTTACCTGGTAGCAATTCCTTTTGAAAATTTTGCAGGAATTCCTCTCAATTTGAGTTTGTTGTTTTCACCGATCGGACTGGGAGTTTTGTTGGCACTTCTTCTTGGCGTTGGAATGCTTGCAGGATTTTACCCATCCTTGATTTTATCTGGAATGGAGCCTATCAAGGCTTTAGGCAATAAATTAAAGATAGGCGGGGGTGCTTGGGTCAGAAAGTCACTGGTAATTTTCCAGTTTTTCGTTTCCATGGGCTTATTGATTTCAACTTTCGTAGTTAAAAGTCAATTGGACTACATGAGAGAAGTGAATTTGGGATATGACAAAGAACAAGTCGTAGCCCTGAATTATCATTACACCATGAGAGAGTCTATTACTTCTGTTAAGGATGAAATGCTTCGCTCAGGATCTGCGGTATCCATTGCCAGAGCGGCTGATATGCCCCATGATGTGAAGGCAGGCTATAAGGTTTATCCGGGAGGGGATAATACCAGAGAGGTCATGATTACCGGATATGCGGCAGATTCAGAGTTACTTAAGACAATAAATTTAGAGCTTCTGGAAGGTCAGAATTATACAGAGACTGATCCTGAGAGAAGGGTTTTACAGGAAAGTGATCAATTTCCAATTCTTTTGAATGAATCGGCGATCTCAGAAATGGGCTGGACGGCAAAAGAAGCAATCGGCAAAAAGCTGAATCTGGGCTTTACAAATAATGCGGTAATCAATGGGATTGTAAAAGATTTTCACTTTAGCTCTCTACATGAAAAGATCGGTCCTATGGTGATTTTCAAAGATCAGAATGAAGCAAATTTTCTGTTGATTAAGTTGGCTTCAGGTGATCCTACCAAGAATTTGGCCCGACTGGAAGGTGTTTGGAAAGAGTTAGTTCCCGGACGGCCTTTTAATCCCAGGTTCTTGGATCAGGAGTATGATAATTTATATCAATCAGAGCAAAAAGTAGGTCTTGTTTTTGGCTTATTTTCTGGAATTGCTATTCTCATTGCCTGTATGGGGCTTTTTGGACTGGTATCTTATGTGGCATTGCGAAGAACCCGGGAAATCAGTATTCGAAAAGTGTTGGGAGCAACCCAGCGAGACGTGTTACAGGTTTTATCGCTGGATTTTTTCAAGTTGCTTGGGATTTCAGCCATTTTGGCGATCGGATTCGGAATTTGGTTTTCCGATTCTTGGTTAGCCGATTTTGCAAATCGAGTTCCTCTTTCGGTTTGGCCATTCCTGATAGCTGTTCTGGTAGTAATGCTATTGGCAATTTTGACCAT
>CAZFSC010000248.1:0-2556 GCA_964521585.1 uncultured Limnohabitans sp. | reverse complement strand
CGCATTGATATTTTCGTTGTGCAAGGTGATGCTGTAGAGATTGGTTTTCTCAAAAAAAAAAGCCGCCTTGAAAAGGGCGGCTTTTAACAGGTTTAACCAGGTCTATTTTTTCATTTTCTTCATCATTTCCATCGCATCGGACTTGATGCTTTCATTCTGGAAGTTTTTGGAAATATGATCGATCTTGCTTTTGAAGGTTTTCTCCATCTTCAAAGCGGATGCGGACCGCATCGCAAACTTCACTACCGAGGGATCATTGTCATCAAATGACCGTTGCAGGATGGCCTCCGCAATTTTAGGTTCCCGCTTCTGTGCCCCAAAAGCCGCCGCTATCCGTACCGGTGCAATTCCCTTATCCGCAGCTTTGGAGAGGATATCGTTAGCTCCCTCATCTTCCATATAGCCTACCAGATAGGCGGCCTTGATGGCGAGATTTTCGTCACTCCCTTCAATGAGATTCTCCAAAAGCGGGAGGGCGTCCTTTCCGAACTTCTTTGCCCCGGCAGGATAGTCCAGTTCGTCCTGTCTCAAAAAGGACAGAAGCTCCTGCGGATCAAAGTCCGTCTGTGTTGATTTTTTTGCCTTTGCCATGATTTTTGAGTTTAGAGTGGAATGGTCAAATTGGAATTTCGCATGGTGCTGGATTCTCCGGAGGTCAGATCCGGCGGAGGATTGGTGATATTGAAGGTTCCGTTTCCAGTCATCAGGCGATTGTTGTTATTCACGTGATGGATGCCCAGCACGTGGCCAAACTCATGACCCAATGTCCAGCGACTCGCCGAGCGCACCACCACGCAACCTGGCCTGCCGGAAGGATGTGCCGCGCAGCCGTTGTAACCGGGCACGGTACTTCTGACATAATAGACCACTACATCGTTGGATCCCACAAAATTCCGATTCCCGAAAAGCGTGGTTTGCTCTGCAGTCACTGATCCCATGGTACATCCGCCCACATCGACATCATTTAAGCTTGGTAGATTAAGATTCTCCGTCGAGGCGCGATCCACCCGGATTCCGGCCACTGCAAATACTTCTTGCATGGCGGCAAACTGCTCATCGAGTGTAAAACTGACTGGTGTTTCCAGGATTTTCACATGAACCCGAAGCCGCTCGCGGAGTACCCGGATCCCTGCTGTCGAAGACCAGTAAATGCTCCCGCGCTGAAAGTGGGATATTCTGCCCGCGCCACCAAATACCACAAGTTCATCTGAAATAGGGTAGCCCAACACACTTTTTTCCCAACCCATCGATGCCCAGTGCGCCCGGATGGCGCCATGTACCTCATGGGCACCGGTACTGGGACTCCAGTAAATACTTCCACCCTGAAAGTGATTGAATCGGCCTACCCCATCCGGGCAGGTGGTTTCATTGGTCAGTGGGTAGCGCAAAAAGCTGCGTTCCCATCCCAGACTGGCATATTTGTTCCGGATGGCTCCATGTACCTCCCAGGCTCCTGTGCTGGGACTCCAATAAATACTACCGCCTTGAAAATGATTGAAACGTCCGATACCATCCGGTGTGGCAGTTTCATCAGTTTTGGGATAGCCCAAAAAACTCCGCTCCCAACCCAAAGAGGCCCATCGGGAACGAATCAATCCATGTACTTCATACGCTCCCGTGGAGGGATGATAGTAAATGGAACCATTGACATAGTGCTGGAATTCGCCCACCCCATCCGGACATTTTCTGATGGAAGTAGTGTGGGTTCCCAGCCAGCCGCTGGCACCGCCCAATGCCCAATACTTGAGCGTGATGGGATGCCACTGGATCACTTTGAGATTCTCAATTACCTCTCGGTTAAAATCTTTGTCCAAGACCAATTGAGGATCAATTCGGAATTTTGACATGGTGTAAAAAGTTTTTGTGAGAAAAAATTAGCCATTCAATTTACCTATAAATAACTGAAAACAAAGCTTTTATAAATTTAATTTTAGAAATTATTCAATAAAAAATTTAATTATTCGAATAAGACATTAATACTATTGAGTCAGTTGCTAAGAGCAGTTGCTAAGAGCTGATTGGCTCTTTGAAAATGCGGACTTAAAGGACCATAATAAATAAAGTCTAAAGGAAAAGACCCTGCTTCCTTAAGTTTTAAGTGTAGATACCGAGGAATGGAGACGGATTTATAGGGTAATTAGGGATGGCCACCTATTTGCCTATTGACATTGACCTTCTTCAGTTTTCCTTTTTTATGTTCTTTTGGCTTGGCCCAAAAGAACCAAAAACCCAAGACACGGCAATGCTTCTTCCCGCAGGGCCACAGCCGGCCCGCTGCCGTGCCCTCCCCACGCGCCCTGCTTATGAGGCATTTATCAAAAATCGACAAGGTGCCTAACCCTAGGCCGACTCTGTTTGATCCAAGATGAATGTGACTTTAAGCATCTCAACATTTTCCTCTGTGGTATTCTCCGTGTTCTCTGCGACTCTGTGTTGAAGAAATTTTTTCTATAAAGTATGTTCTTTTGTCTTAGCCCAAAACGAGGACTGAGCGTTAAGGGAATGCCCGATTGGGCATTTCTAGCGAAGGGCCAGTTTGCAGGGTGGGCCCAAGAC
>CAZFSC010000247.1:0-2643 GCA_964521585.1 uncultured Limnohabitans sp. | reverse complement strand
GGCTACGGCAACTCCGGAGGTTCAAAAAGATATTGTAGAATCACTGGGTTTTGAAATCCCTAATGTGATTTCCAGAGGGTTTTCTCGCCCCAATCTGAAATGGTGGGTGGTGAAGTCACCCAAGAAAAAGAAAAAGCTGGAAGAGTCTGTTAAAAGGGGAGCAAAAAAAGGGGATGGATTGATTTATGGTGGAACGCGAAGGAACTGTGAAAACCTGGCAGCACGATTTACGAAATTGGGAATCAAGACTGAGGCCTATCATGCAGGGGTGGAATCAGAAAAAAGAAAAGCGATTCAGGAACGGTGGATTTCAGGTGAAACTCCATTGGTAGTAGCTACTAATGCATTTGGTATGGGCATCGACAAGCCTGATTGCCGATATGTAATTCATGAAGAAATGCCATATTCACTGGAAGCTTATTACCAGGAAGCAGGCCGCGCCGGAAGAGATGGAAAGGAAAGCTTTCACATTTTGTTATATCGGGAATCTGACTATACAAAAGCTGACGACCGTCTGGATCAAAGCTATCCTAAACTGGACGAACTGAATCATGCATACCAGGTTTTGTGCGATAGCTTTCAATTGGCTGTAGGGTCGCAAATGGAGGAGTCGCGTCCTTTTGATATCGAACAAATCAAGAAAAGGGGACAGCTTGCATACGGGAAAGCACGGGCTGCAATGCGTCTTCTGGATCAATTTGATATTATCGCTATGCAAGAGGAAGTAAAACCAGCTGTAAGTGTTCAGTTTACATTGAGTTCCCAGGCACTTAAGGGGTTTAGAGAGAAATGCAATAATGATGAAAAAGCGGAATTTGTAGACAAGCTGGAGCGCATGTTTGGAGCACTGGCATTCCGCGATATGGTACAGTTGGACGAGGAATATGTTTTGGAAAAGCTTGGATTGTTTAGAAACGCTCTGATAAAAGCCTTAAACGTGTTGATGCAGAATGATCAGATTCTGGTTTTTGAAATGCATAAACAGCGAAATTTGGTAAAGGTTTTGGAAGCCAGATCCCGAAAATTATCTTTGACCAAAAAAGAAGTGGAGTCTCATCGAAACAATCTCTTTCGCAAACTAGAGCAAATGCATGGTTATGTATTGACTGAAACCTGTCGTGAGGTATATCTCCGGAATTATTTTGGAGATACAAAAGCCAAACCCTGCGGCCATTGTGATAATTGTTTGAAGTCTGATTCAGATAAGGAATCCAAACCAACGTCAGAAGAAATTGGAGATATCTATGAAATCTTGAAAAAAGAAGAAAATTCTGTACATGATCTCTCCCAAATTACCGGTCAAAGCAAGGCAAAAGTTATACAAGCTATTCAATACCTAATCAGGGAAGAGAGAGTTACTACTAATCCTGCCAAACCCGGATTTTATTGCTTGTTGTAATCTCCATAAAAAAGAGAACTAAAGTCTTAGTTTTTTTTCATTGATTTTGGGTTTAACTTTTGCTGTTTATCTAAGGTAGTATCAGCCTGCATAAGAGAATCTTGCAGTGCATTAGCCTCTAAGGCCGAATCAATATGTGCCTGAATGTATTTTTCTTCAGCTTGTAATCTTTCTAAGGCCTCACCTATTCGTTTTACTTGCTGTTCTACGTGCCTTTGGTAGTATTGGTGAGAAGCTGCATACTGTTCTTCGGTAACATCGTAATTTTCATATACAACTAATTTCAGAGAATCAACATCAATACTGCTATCAACGTTAGCATTACGATAGGTTATGATATGCTGTATTTCCACCATCAAGTCGATGTATTTATCTTCGGGAATGAGGTTTTTGGGTTTGGGAATTTCTTCAGGTCCTACACAAGCTGATAAAATCAGTGCAGACAGCAGAGTCCCCAACCCAATACAAAAGATATTTTTCGTGAATTTGGAAACCATAAAAATCAGGAAGTTGGGTCTTTAGGATTGAGCGGCCGCATAGTGATCTCATTGATTAGGAAATTATCATCGGTCTCAAGGAGGAACTTTACCGTGCTCGAGATATCGGTTGTTTTCATCATATTTGGATGATTTTCCATGCCGTCAATTTTCTGAAACAAGTTAGTGTCAATAGAGCCCGGAAATACGCAGGTGACTTTGATGCCATCATACCGCAGTTCTTTAAACAGTGCTTCGCTGAAGCCTCGAACGCCAAATTTGCTGGCATTATACCCGGAAATGGTTGGATTACCCAGCAAGCCGGCAATAGATGCTATATTAATGATGTGGCATGTTTGTTCGCTCTCTTTCATCAGCGGGACGATAAGCCGGGTGAGGTAAAAAATTCCGTTCAGGTTTACATTAATCATCGTATGCCATTCATCCATAGTAAGTTCATCCACATTAGCCGAATACATTACTCCGGCATTGTTGATAAGGATGTCCGGCCTATGGTTTCTGCTAAACGTACTATCTGCCCATTTTTCTAAATCATCTGCTTTGGAGATATCCATTTTTACAGGGTGAAATTTATCTCCCAAGGATTTTTGAAGGTCTTTGAGTTTGTTTTCACTGCGCGCAAGGCCATACACTTCGGTACCATTTTCAACAAGCATTTTGCTAAATTCAGCACCTATTCCACTACTGGCTCCTGTTACGATGGCAATTTTTGAATCAAGATTCATTATAAAAGCTGTATTTTGTTTT
>CAZFSC010000246.1:0-2660 GCA_964521585.1 uncultured Limnohabitans sp. | reverse complement strand
CCAAAAGCGGAACGGGAGCAGGTATTACGGGTCAATAAAGAAATTCTTGGAATTGATCTGGAGTCGCTGTCAGCAGAACTAGCTGCTCACATGCTGAAAAAATAAAAACCCTGAATCAGGTTGATTCAGGGTTTCGCAAAAAATCAGAAAGTGCTGGATTAAAAATATAAGGTTTTGGTTCTTCCTTGAGCGTCTTTCAAATGTAAATAAACATCTTCCGGAGCGATTCCTACCAGTTTATAGCTCTTCTTGAATCCCTCTTCCTGCATCACAGTCTCCTGAAGCAAAATTCTGTTACTTCGATTTGAACGGATGGTTACTTCTACCCCTGGCTCTACCAGACCAATTACTGAGAGATTAATAGTTTCTTCACCTATCTGACGACCGTAAGCCACCAATGGATACTCAATAGGAGCTTTCTCCTCTTCTACAGTATTTACGGTATACATTACCTCTTCCTCTTCAGTACTGATCAGGATGCTGTATTCACCACTTGGAAGGTAGTCAAGATTGTAGGGAACTCTTAAGTCCTGGTCTACTTTTACTTTTCTTCTGTGAAGCACCTTGCCATCTTCATTCATGATAGCAATTTTGGCTTTTCCGACTCCATCTTTAAGATAGACATCGACATGCTTGAATCGGGCATTGACATTTGACAAAGCCATCAAGTCTTCGTTTTCATTGGCTGCAAAACTAGAAGTTGCTAAAAGTCCTGCAAGTGCGAAAGTTAATAGAGTTTTCATAATTGTGTTGGTTTAGAAAATTGAGTTGGTTTTTTGCGTTATGCCAATACTACTTGCGAAGGCCGTACCAGCTGCTCCAAAATCACTTGATGATAGGCTTTTCCAAAAGAGCCATTTTTTAAAAAATTAACATTTAGACCAAATTAAATTTGGAATAAGGTGGGATTTATTAATGAAAATTGTCCAGTTTGATATCACTTTTTTGTTCGGTTGTAACGCTCCCGAACAGTTTTTACCCATTTTCTACAAAAGCCAGGTTGCATGAAAGAATGAATATTATCAAAAATTAATTTTCAAAAATTTTTATTACCAAGTATTGCTCTCCATTGAAAATAAAAAACCTGTACGGTTTTGTACAGGTATTGTCCGCTGGGACACAAAGGATTGATTTAAATCAAATTACTTCCGAAATTCTGCAGCCAGTGTTTTTACCCGGTCGGTTATTTTCATGCTGGAGATATCAATATCTCCTGAAGTAGCTTTCAGGAAATCTAAGACCGCACCGGTATGATCCGTGGATTTGCCTTCTGCCAATGTCACGTATCGCATCGTTGACCAAAGAACTGTTTTCAATTGAGTCTTCGAATCGTCTGTCATGTAATATTCGACAACGATGGTATTGTGATTATGCCAGAGGATTCGGCTCATAATACGGACCCACTCTCCGACCATGGCAGGTTTCACATAACTGATATTATGATTGTAGACCACCCAAGCCGCCTTATAGGTCCTGATCAAATCAATGATTTCCAAACCATAGAGCTTTGGCACCTGATCTTCTCTTGCATTGAAGAAGTAATCAAAATACTTCGCATTGTTCAGATGCCGAAGCGGGTCACAATCCTGAAATCGAATTACCACTCTGCTTTCAGTCTGACTGGGATAGTGTTTTTCTGGGTTGTATTCAAACATATTTTTTCAGCTTATATATCTTCACTGGTAATTAATTTGACACCCGATTCTTCAAGATCTTCCAGAGCCTTAACTCCATCTGTGGATTTAACATTGACTGCCCGGGTGGCATCAGTAATCAAATAAGTAGTAAAATCCTGAGACAAAGCATCCAATGCAGTATACTTCACACAATAGTCCAGCGCCAACCCACAGATGAAAACCCGTTCGATCCGATTTTGCTTTAAATATGCGGAGAGTCCGGTATCCTCTCTCCTGGCATTATCAAAAAAACCCGAATAGGAATCCACTTCTGGATTCAATCCTTTCTGAAAGATCTCCTTCCAATTTTTCCGATCCAAATCTCTTGCGAATGCTGCTCCCTCACTGCCCTGAACACAATGCTTCGGCCATAGAAACTGAGGCAATCCATTCAGATCTATCGTTTCACCGATTTGCTTACCGGGATGATTGACTGCAAAGCTCTTATGATTTTCAGGATGAAAATCCTGAGTAGCTACGATAAAATCAAATTTTTCCTGAATTGCATTAATCTTTGCAATTATCTGATCTCCCTCGGGCACTGCTAAAGCACCTCCTGGTAAGAAGTCATGCTGTACATCTACGATGATCAAAGCATCTTTTTCAGTCAGTTTCATGTTCAAATTTTTTAGCTTTCAATACTAATTGCATTCGCAGCTGATGCAGGTTTTCTTCCAAGCCTACAGGATAGAGATGGGGATTAATCAGTCTTTTATGTGTTTTATCAAAAGAGTCAAGCTGTAATTTTGCCCGGCTTCGGATCTGGTCCATGGTCGGAGACTTGTAGACTTGCTTACCTTTTCTGAAAATTTCCTTCAAAAGAATTTCTTCCTGATAGAATGCTGGCATCAGACGCTTTCGTCGGGTCGGATCGATGGGATCGATGATAATGACGCCTTTGGGATCGATCTCATCCCCTTCCAGATAGATCATATCTGCTATGGCTTTGTCTCGGGAGTAATAGCGCTTCACGTTATGAAATCC
>CAZFSC010000245.1:0-2780 GCA_964521585.1 uncultured Limnohabitans sp. | reverse complement strand
TTTTTAAAAAGTTCTCTGTCATTTGTAATGCTGGCCTTCCAAATATTGTAAAAAATTTTCTCCCTTGATTTTTCATCAAGTTCATCAAGGAATTGCTTCGCATCTTCCAAAAATTCAACCCTGAATTTATAATTATCCACTCAAATCCACTCAAGTTCCCTTTAATACTTCAAATATAAAGGTTTCTTTTTTAGGAAACTAATTTTGTTCTTTAGTTTTTTAATGCTGATGCATAACGTAAAGAGTTTTAAACGCAATCCGCGCAAAAAGAAGAGCTATGAAAAAGGAGCCTCTCCGGATTGCGGTTAAAAGTGTGTTGAACGAAGCCGTTGTCTATTATGGACTTTGCTTGTTTTATTTCTGTGGTTTTGCAGCGATATAACTTCATTTTGGTCTTCGAGTTGAATGATTTTGTTTTCCTATTTTTTCTGTTTGGTAGTCGCTGGATGGATTTTCAATGAGTTTGTCCATAGTTTTCCCCGGAAAGATCTTCTTCCCAAGATAGTAGTTTTTCACGGTTTCAAAGAACTGAATTTTGGGATTTTTTAAGGGCTATCATTTTTCAAATTTGGATTATGGATCATTTTACCAACCAGACAGCAGGGGCATGCAAAAGCGGCGGCTCCGAGTATTTTCTCCAGAATCTGATAGGTAGTCAATCCTTCCAATGGGGATCGGATCTGGGGCATGCCAAGTAGGTCCAGGCATTGGCTGAGTTTAGAGTTGCCTGATGAAGATGCTAGAATTCCGTAATACCTGATTTTATAAAATCGGCTGGGGAGGATATGGTGAAGGAATCTTCGGACGAACTCGTGCCGATGCAGGGTCATGATCTTTTGTTTGTTGTCCCGATAGTCTTTCCAGCGAAAGCTGACATTTTCCCCATCCATGCTACTAATCCGGTTGTTGCTGATCGCCACCCGGTGGGTGTATCTCCCTAAATAGCTTATTACTTGGCCTGCTCCTTTGAACGTTTTTTTGATATACACGTGCCAGCTTTTCTCATAAAGGGCTTTTTTAAGAAGTTCGGGATTGGAGTAGAGTCTGGTTTGGTCTTGGGGAATCCGTAGGAGATTTTTGCTCAGGAGATCTTTTAGCCCTGCGTTGAGGATTCCGCGGAAGATGGGGGAAAGTGCCTTTACCGGCACAAAGAACTTTCTGTGCGCCGACATCCACTGACTCTGGTCGGGATCGATTCCCCCGGCCGGTACGAGCATGTGAATATGTGGATGGTAGCTCAGTGACTGTCCCCAGGTATGGAGTACGGAAAGGCATCCGGTTTCAGCACCCAGAAAGACAGGGTTGAGGGATGTTTTCTTCACAGCTAAAGCCGAGGAAGTGAATAGCAGATCGTAACAAGCCTTCTGGTTGAGGTAGAACAGCGGACGGAGTACTTGGGGTACAGTGAATACCAGATGGAAATACCGTACAGGAAGGAGTTTGGCTTTGAGTTTTTCGACCCAGACTAACTGACGCGCGTATTGGCACTTGGGGCAGTGCCTGTTCCTGCAGCTGTTGTAACAGATTTTTTGATGCTCACAGGTGTTACAGATCAGGGTATGGCTTCCCATAGTGGCGGTTCTGCAGGCAAGTATGGCAGCAAAGGCCTGATGCTGGTTGGTCGCCAGACGCTGGGAGGAGAGAAAAGCTTGCCCGCATGCCTTGAAGACATCCGCCAGTTCGATGCCGGTGGATCGTTGGTTGACAGTTTCCATCAGAGCGTGTCCAGCGGACTCTTGATCGTGGAAGAATCAAACTGGCATACGTGGAGATAAACCGAAGTGGTCTTGAGTGAGCGGTGACCAAGCAGGTCTTGGATGATACGGACACTGGTTCCCTGCTCCATGAGATGAGTGGCAAAGGAGTGTCGGAGGGTATGAAAAGAGGCTGGCTTGGCAATCTGGGAAGCTTTGAGGGCTTTTTTGAATACTTCCTGCGCGCTTCTGGTGCTGTAGGGACTGCCTTTATGCTGACCCTCGAAAAGATAGGTTTCTGGTCGGTAGAATCGGTAATATTCTCTGAGCTGAACCAGCAACCCGGCGGGAAGCAAGGTATATCGATCTTTGTTTCCCTTTCCAGATCGGACGCGGATCTGCATGCGCTTGCTATCCAGATCGGAAGGTTTGAGCTGTACTACTTCGTTGAGCCGGAGTCCAGCGGCATAGGTAAGGGCAATGAGACAATGGTGCTTTCTGTTTTTGAGCCTACCCAGAAGTAGAGAGACCTCCTCTTTGGAAAACACAACGGGGAGGGTCTTGGGAGTTTTAGGTCTACGAATTTTAAGTGAATCCCATTCGTTGCCCAGGATATCTACCTGAAGGATTTTGAATGCACTGATAATCTGATTAATGGTAGATGGGGAAAGTTGATCACGTGATACTTTTTGAAAGAGGTAGTCTTTCAGTTCTCCCGCGGTGATCAGATCAGGGGACTTGCCGAAATGTTTGGACATGGTAGCCACCATGCTGATGTAGGTGGTGATGGTTCTTGAGGAGTAATTCCTGACACGCATCTCTTCGAGCATGCGTTGTCGGAGGCTTTTTTTTCCATGATGGTAAAGAATTTAATATGAAACATGATATAAAAATAAGCCTATCGCTTTACAATCAGATGATTGAAAAGCTTTTAAGGTAGAGCTGCCGACGCAGTCGGTTTAGTTCAACTTGGTTATTTGTGCACCTTTTGTAATTCTATTTACCGATTATGGCTACATATATGCACCTTTAGTAATTTTATACCACTTTATTCCAAACGAAAACTCCCATTACATAATACGCTGG
>CAZFSC010000244.1:0-2781 GCA_964521585.1 uncultured Limnohabitans sp. | reverse complement strand
CAATAGCCTAGCGAATTGATCATGTCCTCCTGCGGTTTGACTTCGTATCCAAATTGCTCCGACAAACGCTGATGAATCGACGCAATACTACGCATCAATTCCTCGGTAGTTTTACTCGTCCCTACTAAAGGGTCTGCCGCATCTACAAGTTCTAGTTGCAGGTCTCCGTACCATGAAAACAGAAACTTCATTCCATCATAAATACCGGGAATAACCATATCCATATGGGTTCCTCTGGGATAATTTTCAAATAGAAAACGCAAATCAGTCCGGCTTTTGAGTATGTCCCTAATTTGCTCATTTGGAACTCGAAATGTATTCAATAAGGAATCTATCTTTGAATTTCCCGTTGGTTCGGCATCTGCGACCGCCAGCACATAGCCTTTCCCAGCCAACTTTCCTTCATCAGCTGCTTCTTTGAGTTTCTTCACCATCAAACCATCATCCCAAGTAGATGTAGGGTCAAGTGAAATCACATTTTGGAATAAGTGCGGTCGTGTGGCGATCAAGTATCCAGACAATAATCCTCCTAAAGAATGTCCTATAAAAGTTCGATATGGAGTGGTAGAATACTTTTGGTCTATATAGGGAATCAATTCCTGTTCAATGAAATCCAAAAATACTTCTCCACCTCCTGATTGGGACACATCAAATCCAGAAGGATCATTAGAAACGTGTGTAGGTGTCAAATCCCGGGTTCGGTTAGTATTGCTGATTCCTACAATAATGGATGGTGGAACGGCGTCAAAACTTAGCTGTTTGACAATTTGAGTGACCAAAGAAAATTGGCTATTCGCATCGAGTAAATACAACACTGGGCTAGGTGTTTCTGCCATTTTCAGCCTTCGGGTGCTTTGGGGAAGGTAAATCAACAATTGTCGATTTTCTCCAAGAATCTCCGAAAACAAACTGTCTTGGTGACCTTGGTAATACAGCTGTTGACTAAGGCTAGGTTTGAGCAATAGGAAAAAGCAAAGAATAGAAAGAAGATTATATCGGATCATATTGAGGAAAATTTCACCCCAACAAATTCTGCCTTTTCTTTAAAAAATTCAATCCCTGAAATCAGGGATTTTAACTGAAGAAAAAACCTTTATTTACTAGATTTAAAACCCATCTGGAAAATTCGTTTGCATAAATATTTCTTAGGACAATGTTCATAAAAAAAGCTCAACAGGCAGCGTTTTCCAACTACCTGGTGAGCCTAATCAAAATGAGTTCTGTTCGCTCTATTCGAGGAATTATATTCTGTAAACCCTACACTTTCGGCACCTGCCAGCCATTATGGTAATCAGCTTTCATCAGATCATTGGCATCACTATCCGTGAAACTATTTTTAGTAGCATCCCAATACACTTTCTTCCCGGTCTTGTATGCGATATTTCCCATCTGGGCATTGATCGCAGCAACAGATCCGGTCTGTATGGCACAATTCAATAGCTTCGGATTATTTGCCTTGATAGCCTCCACGAAATTGACCGCATGGAGTTCCAAGGCATTTCCCTCTGGACGAATATGCGCCACTTCTTCCACCTT
Source organism: uncultured Limnohabitans sp. (assembly GCA_964521585.1). Lineage (GTDB taxonomy): Bacteria > Bacteroidota > Bacteroidia > Cytophagales > Cyclobacteriaceae > Algoriphagus. Next base: position 1,245 of record CAZFSC010000244.1, on the reverse strand, counting down.
GTTGACTCTCTGGCCATCGATGACTTCAGTTTCTGGAATCACCTTCCATCCTCCCCTATTGACAACCAGTGTGGCATTGTTCCCTATGAAAGCAATTCCTTCTGTTGTTCCGTAGTTGCCGCCATCAATTCCGGTCGCATGTTCCCAGAGCATATTGAATCCATCGTATTCATAGACCGTCTGCAAGGTATCAGGAGTCTCTGAGGCATCATTCGGATAGGCAAATTTGCCTCCAGAAGCCATTACCGATTTAGGAGCGGATACGCCCATTGCATAGAGAGCAATATCGATTTCATGCACTCCCCAGTCGGTCATCAAACCTCCCGCGTAATCCCAGAACCAGCGGAAATTGAAATGAAATCTATTGGGATTAAAAGGGCGATCCGGAGCGGGTCCAAGCCACATTTGATAATCTACACCAGCTGGGGGTGCTTGATTGGGAAGTACTGGCACCGGCTTCATCCAACCTTGATAGGCCCAGCATTTTACCAGACGAATCTGTCCAAGTTTCCCGGATTTGACATAGTCAATAGCCTGAGCATATTGGGAACCGGAGCGCTGCCACTGTCCCACTTGCACAATTTTACCATAGCGTTCTTGTGCTTTCACCATGATCTGACACTCTTCGATGGTATTGGCAATGGGCTTTTCTACATAGACATTTTTACCTGCAGAGACTGCGTCCACCATATTCAGGCAGTGCCAATGATCCGGTGTCCCGATGATGACCACATCAATATTCGGATCCTCCAGCATTTTGCGGTAATCGATATACAGCTTTGGTCGGGTGCCCCGAAGTTTGAAGACATCTTCGGAGCGTCTGTCTAGAACGCTCTGATCCACATCTGCCAAAGCCACACAATTTACCTGAGGCATTTTGAGGTGGGCATTCATATTGGACCAACCCATTCCATTGCAACCAATGACGCCATAATTGAGCTGATCGGAAGGTTTAACTTTTCGGGTGAAAGTTCCAAAATCAGCAGCAGTAAGCACTTGAGGCATACTCAATCCCGCTCCCAGGAGTAGACTGTTTTGAATAAATTTTCTTCTTGAAGACATGTTTTTTTGGGTTGAAAGGTTCTTAAGGGTGGAAAGTTGGAAGGTTCAAAGGTTACGTCGTTTTCGGAACATGAATGTTTTCGTCATTGCGAGGGCTTAGATGAATATTCAATAACTTCACGGTATCAAGCCCCTTAGAAGTTTACCCAAGAGAAGAACCTCTGGCTCATAATTGCCCGATGG
>CAZFSC010000243.1:0-2854 GCA_964521585.1 uncultured Limnohabitans sp. | reverse complement strand
CATTTGTGATCTGATGATGGATTAAAGCTCCCTGACGATTCATTATAAAAACCTCAGCTTCAGTGACACCTTCACTCACCAAAACCCTGAAATTTCTTAAAGGATCATCCAAAATCATGGCATTTGGAAAGACTACTTCGAAATCGCATGCGTCAAAAGTGGTGAAGCTACTTATGAATTCGCAACCATCCACTGTGGTTACTATTAAAAAATACTCTCCCACTTTATTAGGTTTGAATAACCTGTTTTCTGAAACCAATTCCTGCTCATAATACCATTTGTAATTCTCAAATTCTCCTGGATCCAGTGGAGGTAGGTTATTCTCTTTCGAGCATATTCCATATTTGTCTGAAAGATTTGGCTGAGTTAGTAAAGTTGATTTTACTACAGATATTAAATTTCTTCCTACCTCACAGCCAAGTTTGTTGTAGGCAACAACTTCATATGTTCCTATCTCCGATACTGTAATTTCAAATTGGCCTTCCAATTCGGTCAAGTCTGTACGATTATTATTTGAATCAAAATATATCCATTCTGTCCGAGCTACTTGATTCTCATTTGTAATCAATTTGATAGTTGAAAATCCAGGCTCAGGACATATTTTATCTGCCTCAAGATTCATAGGGACTGACAGAATAGGAGGAGTAATTGTAAATGGAATTGGCGAGACGGGACAAAACCCGCTCCCAAGTGGTTGTACGACCAATGAAAAGTTTCCATATGCCGTTGGAAAAAAGGTGGTATTTCTTCCTACAATGTCACCTGATTCATTCTGCCATCGAATACTTGTTTGATCTGGTTTTATACCTTCAATTTTTGCTTCATAAATTTTATTGCCAAAGCAATCCTCGTCTTTCAAAATTGGTTCAAAAACAATGGATTGTGAACGGGTGGCTGTGAAGGTTTGGACCTTAGGACAGATTCCTGTCGATGGGTCTTTTGGCACTCCAACAATGGAATATTCGCCAGCCTCAGTTAGCGCAATAGGTTTTTGGGCATCCATAGATTGGGTGCTTCCATCAGGAAAAGTTAAGGTAAATCTCAAATCTTGATCGGTCTCGGGTATAAAATCAAATACCTCACAAATATTTAATTTGTTTGGAACGCTGAATTCTGCTATCGGTTTTTTGTCAATCGTAAAAGTTTCAATAGGATAAGTGCATCCATCAATTTTCAATTCAAATAAATAACTGTCTCCTGCCAGATCTACTACGAGTGAATCTTGATTTTCTATTTTTCCGGAAAAAACATTTCCTCTGCCAGGAGCTAAGATCCTGAAAACACCCAACACCTCACCTTGGGGAAAAAATACTTTTAATTTCCCCATTACAACCCCTGATTCAGAGCAGCTTTCAGGCAAAAAACTGAAATTTGTCGTCACAAATTCGGGTGGATTGGGACTGGTAGGAGGACTTTGTGCTTCTAAAATTACCAAGTTGGTTATTTCGCAGCCATTAGCAAAAGTTCGGATCGTATAGATTTGCGGAGATAGATTGTTATAGCTGAAGACTTGTCCTGATGCAACCGAACCTGCGGCAAAACCTAACTCTTCAACGTACAAAGAATCCATGGCTGACAATGACCTTAATGTAAAAATGCCATTTGGATTTCCACAATCATCTGGTTTTTCTAAAATGTCCACTTGAATTTTCGGAGCTTCTCTAAGTTCGAACGTCACTTTTCGCTCTGATCTACAATCTGGAAAATTTGAATCAAAGGCACTAAAGATCACTTCATAAAATCCAATCTCAGGAAGTGTTTTTGATTCTAAAGTTATGTTGAAAGCAGAGCCTAAGCTTGTTTTTTGAGATGAGCCGGACTTACGGATAAACCATTCTCCCGAAAGCGGCGTGTCAGTTTCAAATTGAAGCGATCCTCCTTCACAGATCTGAACAGCAGATTGTTGAATTTTGAAATCAACTGGAGGGCCTACGTAGCTAGAGCCTGTAATTAGACAATTCTGTTCCCCATTGCCGCTTTTTAAAAATAATTCTACCTTATAAATCCCTTCAGTGTTGACAATAAGTATATTTTCATTGCTTAATACATTCCCTTTCTGATCAGTCCAAATAAATGAATAATTAGAAAGATTAGAGGTAGATGGATCAATAGCAGTAAGTGTAGCAGGCTGTTCTCCACATAATAAATAATCCGGTTGTAGTGCAAGTTCTGGACCCTTTTGGACTCTGACCTGAAGACTGCTATCATAAATGTCAAGGGTCCCTCTTCGAACTTTTAATGCTACAGTATAAATCCCAACCTCATTAAACGAAACTTTGATAGTTTCAAATTGAGCGCCTCCCGAGCGATTGAAAACTTCTTCTCCGTTTGGTCCCGTAACCAACCAAGAATAAACATCTCCAGAATCTCCTCCTCCACTGTAAGTCCCAATCACTCCACCAAAAACTATACATAGGTTTTCCGATCCAACCAATTTAGGGCTGGTATCTTGGGAAGAGATAGTAAACGGGTTTTGATCTAGAGATTTAAATTGTTCCTTTATTGCAAAAGAAGAGATTGAGAAGTAAATCAGAATCAATGTTAACCCAATCTTCCTGAACGGAAAATGGTATTTATCAATCAATTAATGGATTGTTTGGGAGGTGAGGTGAAAGTAATCAATCTGGATTATAGAGGTTAATTACCTCTATTTCGACCTCAAAAAATGTTCCAAAAATGTATTTATCCTTTTTGTCCCTGTTATTGGATGATCATAACAGATCCCATCTGGGTACTGGATATGTTTTTTTCCAGATTTTTCAAATCTATCCGAATTGCTTTGGTTCCATTTGGAATTGAGTTGCCATCAAAAGTTCCATCCCAAATGCATGTTGATTACTCAGAGATCAAATCT
>CAZFSC010000242.1:0-2858 GCA_964521585.1 uncultured Limnohabitans sp. | reverse complement strand
TTGGGAAAACTGAGGGTATGGACAAATACACTATGTTAAAGAAGATTTATCAACACCCTGAATTAAATTCCGATGAACTTCAAATAATCTGTTCTGCCCATGAAAAAGTGGTTATAAAGAAAGGCGACTACCTCTTAAAAGAGGGACAAGTACCCAATGAGTATTACTGTCTGGAAAGTGGTTTGATACGTTCCTTTGCCACAAGCAGCGAAGGGGAAGAAGTAACCACCGGGTTTTTTAGTTCCGATGAAGTTGTCATTGAAGTGGCTTCCCTGTTTCTGCGAACTCCAACTAAAGAAAATATTCACACCCTTACGGATTGCGTATGCTGGAAAATCAGTCTGGATATCTTTCAGCAGTTATTTCAAAAGATTCCGGGTTTTTCCGCATGGGGACGCGACTGGATGTCTGAAGTACTGTTCTCCACCAAGCAGCGTTCGCTTTCCATGATCACCGATTCGGCCACCGAGAGATACCTGACCCTTCGAAAAGAACATCCCGAAATCATACAGCAGGCTCCCCTTAAATATATCGCTTCTTACCTTGGCATTACGGATTCATCCCTGAGCCGAATTCGAAAAGAAGTTGCAAATAAGACGTAATTTCTTGTCATATGGCAAGATGATTTATTAAAAAAATCTGCATTTTTAATTGTTGTTTTTTGAACTATTCACCTAATCATCAATGCTATGAAAAATCCAGTCAATTGGTTCGAAATTTATGTGCAGGATTTGCACCGAGCCAGAAAGTTCTACGAAAAGGTTTTAGGAGTTGAAATGGAGGAAATTATTGTCCCAGACGAAGGTCAGGAGAAAGAAGACCCTGTGTTCCAGATGCTCGGCTTCCCTTTCGTTGACGGTGAACCCAATGCAAGCGGTGCTCTTGTAAAGGCCGAAGGTATGGAGTCCGGAGGAAACAGCACCATGGTTTATTTCACCTGCGATGATTGCAGTGTGGAAGAGGGGCGCGTGGAAAAAGCCGGAGGTAAAATCCAGAAAGAGAAGTTTTCAATTGGAGAATTTGGTTTTTGTTCCATTTGCATAGATAGTGAAGGAAACACATTCGGACTGCATTCAATGAATTAAAAAGCTGGAGATTCCTATGTTAAATAGTTTTAGGACCGAGATAAAATGGGCGCTACTTTTTGTAGCTACAATGTTGGCATGGATGCTACTGGAAAGGCTGGTCGGTCTCCACGATATCCACATCGATAAACATGCTATTTATACCAACTTTTTCGCCATTCCAGCCATTGCCGTCTACGTGTTTGCCCTTCGTGACAAGCGGGAAAGCGACTATAATGGAGTAATGAATTACAAACAGGGATTTCTTTCGGGACTGATTATTACCCTGATTGTAACTGTGTTAACTCCAATAACCCAGTATATAACCACGGTCGTTATTACACCCGATTTTTTTTCAAATGTGATCGAATATTCGGTTCAGCAGGGAGAGATGACGCGGGAAGCTGCCGAAGATCACTTTAATTTTAAAAATTATATTATCATGGGAATGATTGGGGCGCCAATTATGGGGATACTTACTACGTCTGTGGTGGCTTTCTTCACGAAAAAGGATAGCCCTGACACCATAAAGAAAGGAGAGACTATATCATAAGAAATTACGCCAGGGTATACAATCAGACTCAAAACCAAGACCGATATGAGTATACCAAACCGGACGTTAATCTACATTTATTTTCGGGTAATTCTTCGGATTAAGTCGCATTGCTGCCGCGTCTAATATTGCCCCAAGCATTTGTGAATAATCCATTTCAGCAAGACTACACATCTTAGCTAAATGACCATCCCAGCACCATCCAGGGTTTGGATTTACTTCTAAAAGTTTTGGTTCTCCCTTACTGTTTAATCTCCAATCGAAACGGCAATAGTCTCTGCAGTCTAATCTTTTAAATAGCTTGAGACTGTGGTGGGTCAGTGCCTGTTCCGTATTTGAAGGTATGGAAGCCGGGATAGATTTCAGGTTGCTCATATAGGGAGAATCCGGCAGCCATTTTGCTTCGTACCCGCAAATTTTGGGCAGGTGGTCAGGTAAATTGGAATAATCCTCTTCAATAATGGGTAGCACGGTGTATTTTTCCGTATTTCCGATAATACCGACGGACAGTTCTGCACCGGTTAAAAACTCTTCAACCAGTATGGGTTTAGCATACCCAAACTGTTTCCGTATTCTATATATGGCATCTGCAAGTTCCTCAACTGAATGGACTACATTATTTTTGGTAATTCCAAAGCTTGAATCGCCAAAATTAGGCTTAGCAATGACAGGAAAAGGAACATTGAGTTCAAATAACTTTTCATTTCCAGTTATGACAAAAGCATCGGCAACAGGTACACCCACTTCGGTAGCGATGCCTCTTATAAGTGATTTGTCATAGCAATAGGCCAGTGTCTGGGGATTTGATCCCGTATAAGGAATGTCGAGGATTTCCAGAAGAGAAGGGATATGCAATTCTTTGGTCGCATCATTTTCAAACCCCTCATCACACAAGTTCAAAACAATATCCGCTTTATCCTGTATTTGCTGTAAATCAGGAACCAGCGTTTTGTGATTGTTTAAATAGTCAAACTTATAGTTATCTAATTTATTAAGTGCTTTTACAAGCTTTTCAATGGTATCAAAATCATCCGAATCAAATACTGCATCTGGTTTAACGGCGTCCCTGAGCGAAGGATCGCCCATCACCACAACCACATTCTTTACTTTCTTTCCGTTCTTTTGGGGCGTTCGTTCCTTTTCCACTTTGGCCGTAAGGATAAACCGCTGTTCCATCATGCCTAAGTCCTGATGACGAAGGGAATCAGGCTTCGTATTTCCGTGAAAACTTACCTCTTGGA
>CAZFSC010000241.1:0-2889 GCA_964521585.1 uncultured Limnohabitans sp. | reverse complement strand
CAGGAGTCATTCCATAATTCATGTTTCACAAAAACGAAAAAAATTATGGAAGCTTTAAGAGAATCAATCCGGTTGAATGAGGTTGCGGAAATCACATTGGCCTACCGACCTAAAATCAAACCAAGCCTGCTGCCGAAAGTAACCTGCTCAAGGCAGGTGTATGAAGTATTGCTGGGGTTTTGGAATCAGGACACACTTGAATACATAGAACAATTCCAGTTGATGCTCCTCAACAGGGCGAACAGGGTATTGGGGATTTGTACCATAAGCTCAGGTGGAACTGCCGGAACTGTAGTGGATGCTAAAGTGGTATTTGCCACTGCCCTGAAAGCAAATGCATCCTCCATTGTTCTGAGTCATAACCATCCTTCGGGAAACCTTCAGCCTTCTGAACAGGATAGAAGATTGACCAAAAGAATGGTAGAAATCGGCAGAACACTGGATCTTCCGGTGGTTGATCATATCATACTGACTAGGGAAGGATACTTTTCCTTTGCCGATGAAGGGGAGCTTTAGGCTTCTTTTTATCAAATTTGGATCACACCAAAGGGAAAAACCTACACTTCCGGTTACCTTAAATGCTCTTTTTGGTAAATCAATCGCCCATAATTGAATTAATATCGGCCTGCACTCCCTCCTTTTTTCTGGAAACTGAATTTCTTAACGAATATTTAAGTTTCATTTTGTGCAAAAGCTTGAAATGGCAAGGGCGACAAAACAAAAAAGTACCGATTAGAAATGTTGCATTGTGAATGGAAAAATTTCGGTACGAAGAGAAAAACTCATAATTTTTTAAACAATTTGGTTTATACCTAAAAACTCTTTCCAAAACTGACTCCTGCATGGTAGGGATTAAAAGACCAATTCCCTCCTGTTCTTGGCGGAAAGTCAATAATTGGCGTATAGCCAACCCTAAAAAAGAATCCACCTTCAGGTTTTTGGTATCGATATCCGACTCTAAGAGGAATGAAGGCGCCAAAAACCACTTTATCTCTAAATTCAAATGATCCCGAAACTAAATCTAAGCTTGTACCTAAGAAGGAGGTAAACCCAAAACCTGTTTCCAGGTGATGATTTGACTTCCCGTAAAAGGCTGTCACCTCCAAAGGAATTGAAGGAAGCCAAGTAGTCCTCGAATCTAATTTTTCATTCCTCCACATAGAAAAACCTACACTGGCATTCAATTTTAGTTTCCCTTTTTGATGAAAAATCTTGCTATAGTTTATCGCGTATCTTCCAGAACTCCCTCCAACTTCAAGGTAGACCGCATTTTTTGTGGTGAAGGTTTCGGACTCGGTTTGAGCCCTTGCCTCAATGGAAATAGACAGGGCAAAGACTAACACCAGCAATAACGAAGATTTAAGATGATGATTCATGATTAATGATGGGCAAACATACCTTAATAATTATTTCAGTTAATATCAAGCATTAAAAACTCTTTCCGATACTCAATCCTGCAAAAATAGATGTGAAAACCCAATCTTCTCTCACTCCTAAAGGAACTTTGAAAAATGGCGTATAGCCAACCCTAAAAAAGAATCCACCTTCAGGTTTTTGGTATCTGTAACCAATTCTTAAAGGAATAGCAGCACCAAATACTACTTTATCTTCTAATTCTAATGTTTCTGAATCAAAATCTAAAGTTCTATCTAAGAGGGAAGTAAAGCCAAAACCCATTTCCAGATGATGGTTTGACTTACCATATAGGGCTGTGACCTCTAAAGGAATAACGGGAAGCCAAATGGTCTCGAAATCATTTATTTTATTACGCCACATGGAAAAACCTGCGCTGGCATTCAGCTTTAGTTTTCCTTTTTGATGAAAAATCATGCTGTAGTTGACTGCATATCTGCCAGAACTTCCTCCGACTTCAAGGTAAATAGCATTTTTTGCGGTAAATGTTTCGGGTTCGGTCTGAGCTGTTGCTCCAAATGAAATAACGAAGACCAAGATCAAAACCAGCAATAAAGAAGATTTATGTTGAAAATTCATGATTTTTCAATTTGTAAAACTTTGATTAAATTCTTTGGTCAATTTTCAATTATAATTTGTTCTCTTAATACCTGATCCCCAGAATAAATATGAAGGAAATAAGTTCCGGGTTGTAAGCCTTTCGTGTCTAAATAAACCTTATTTTCAACTGATTTCCCAGTCCCCAACAGTTTCTCAGTTCGATCAAAAATGTCAACTTTAAATATAATAATGGATGGCTTATTTTTCTGAGTCTGTGATTCTCCATCTAAAGGTTCTCCTAATTGATTTTTTTCAACATTATATTCAACGAACAAATCACCAGATGAGGGATTAGGATAAATTTTAAAATCACTTGAAGACATCGTATAACTACAAGGTTGGACAGTTATTCCAGTCAAATCAGTCGTTCCACAGCCGTTGTTGACTGATACGCGAACCGGTCCGTAAGTATTATTGTATGAAGGAAGATAAAATGTTATGGTATTTGCTGATTGGTTTTGCACAGTCCAACCTGAAGGATAAGTCCAGCTGTAAGTGTATCCATTTTGATGTCCTGTGGGAACATTTGCAGTATAGGTATATGAATTACCATTGCAAACCATCCCGGGACCTGATACCGATATTTGATATTGACTAAATGGACCGATTTGAACAGAGAAGTTTCTTTTTTCGCCTAACCAAAAATTATCTGGCCCAGGCAATGGCTTTTCTATTGATCCCTGTACTGAAATGGTATAACTTCCTGCAGGAGTACCAACAGGCGCGACTATACTAACCGTTTCATTATCAAAAGCCGTATTTCCTCCTCCATTGATAGACCAACCGGCAGGAGCAGTCCATTGATAGGGATAATGGTAAAAACAATTTCCACCTTCAGGAAAAATGCTGGCTAAGGTAGGACTTGTGGTGTAGGAG
>CAZFSC010000240.1:0-2891 GCA_964521585.1 uncultured Limnohabitans sp. | reverse complement strand
CCCAATAAGAAAGAAACTCACCTTAGAAATTATGAGTATCTAAATTAGATCTATTGTGAATATGTTATTTTATCAAATAAATCCGCATTCCTAACTTGAAACTTCAATTTAGGTGTTAAACGAGGGAAATGAATAATTACCGACACTTCGCTAAAGCTGAATTGGGTTTATGGCTGTTTCAAATGAAAAGGCCACCCAGTATCACCAATAAAATCACCCATGGCATCCAATCTAAGATCAATAGCTGGATCCCTGATAAAGTGCACCAGGCAATTACGAGTGCGATTGAAAATATGGTGAAGGCTGTCATAACGGGTTCAAGCTGGATAGTGCCCCGACCGGCAAGCGATTTATCATTTGAAGCCAGGGAATTTAAAGTGAGGAGTAGGATTAAATGGTATAGAAATTCTGCGTCGGTGGAAGGAGCGGTCACCGGGGCAGGGGGGATATTGCTTGGGTTTGCGGACTTTCCGGCATTTTTGACGATCAAGATGAAAATGCTTTTCGATATAGCCGCACTGTACGGAATGGACACCAGAGACTATCAGGAGCGCCTGTTTTTACTCTATGTTTTTCAGCTTAGCTTTTCGGGTCAGAGCCGAAGAAATGATCTGATAGGGTTGATTGAAAACTGGGAAGCTCACCGACATGAATTACCGGAAGATTTGAGCCAGTTTGATTGGAAGACTTTTCAGTTGGATTACCGGGATTACATTGATCTGGCCAAGCTGGCGCAGTTGGTACCTGTCATTGGTGCAGGGGTAGGGGCTATTGCAAATTACAAGCTTACAGCCCATCTTGGCAAGAATGCGATGAATGCCTATCGGCTCCGACTGTTGATCTGAATTTGTTTAAAGCCTTTTTCTTTGGGTCCTTGGATCTACGGCACGAAAAATAAAAAAGCCCTGAAATCTTGCGAATCAGGGCTTTTTGTTGGCCGACCAGGGCTCGAACCTGGACTCTTCTGAACCAAAATCAGACGTGTTGCCAGTTACACCATCGGCCAGTTAACTGGAGGAAACCAATGGGCTTCCTTTAAAGTGTGACAAAGGTAGAATCTTAGCTGTTTTTTTCCAAACCAAGTTTTAAAGTTTTTATCAATTTTAATTAAATGCCTTTAGATCAGTCAGAAAAAAAATATAAAATGGCTGATTTCTCTGCTCAGAAAAGAATGAATTCTGGACTCGCACTCTTTTTTTTGGATGTCGCAATCGATTGAATATTGTGATTGTGTTAATTTTATTGTATTAAAATTGTATTATCAAAAATAAATAATGAGTTTTGTTTTCAAATCAATAAGAAAACCACCAAAACTCAATAAAAATGCAGATCGAAAAATTAGAAAAAACCATTCCTGAAGTAATTCAAAAATTGGAAAAAGTAAAGGGAGGCGAAACCTTGGCAGCAGAATTATCCTGGTGTTGGGTGAGCTTTAAGAATGATCAAAATCCTCAGGGGTTAATCCAAAAAGGTGAGGCCGCAGTTGAACTTTTGAAAGAGGCTAGAGAAAAAAACAGCAAAGCTGCCTCAAAGAAATTAATCGAAAGCTTTGAAAAAGCCCTGAAATAAATTTGAATTTCAGGTAATAAAAAAAACCCCGATTTTTTCGGGGTTTTTTGCTTTGGTAGTATTCAGAATTATTCTGCTACTACGACGAATTTAGCCTGAGTTTTTACTTCTCTGTGAAGATCTACTTCAGCAGTAAACTCACCTGCGCCATCAACTGGTGTATTGATAGAGATTTTTTTACGATCGATGTCGATGCCATGCGAAGCAAGTGCATCAGCAATCTGAAGTGTAGTCACTTTACCGAAGATCTTTCCGGATTCACCGATTTTTGCTTTGATCTCCAAAGTGATTGATTCCACTTTTTCGGCAATATTCTCAGCTTCTGTCTTGATTTTTTCTGCCTTGTGAGCAGCTTGCTTGATATTTTCAGCAAGAATCTTTTTGTTAGAACCTGTTGCTAAAACTGCATATCCTTGTGGGATAAGGTAGTTTCTTCCGTAACCTGGCTTTACATCAACCAAGTCGTTTTTATAACCAAGACCTTTGATGTCTGTCTTTAGAATGATTTCCATTTGTAATGTTCTTTAAAGTTGGACGATACAAGAAATTATTTCAACCCGTCGGTTACGAAAGGCAACAAAGCCAAATGTCTTGCTTTTTTTACGGCCTGAGCCACTTTTCTCTGAAACTTAGCAGAGTTACCTGTAAGTCTTCTAGGAAGGATTTTACCCTGCTCATTGACAAATTTCAACAAGAAATTAGGATCCTTGTAGTCAATGTACTTGATGCCGTGCTTCTTGAATCGGCAATACTTTTTTCTGATTTCGCCTCTATTGATTGGCTCGTTTACTAGTGTCATTTGGCAGCTTCCTCCTTAGCTTCAACTTTTTTGTTAAACTCTCCTTTTCTTCTTCTTTCGGCGTAAACAATTGAATGTTTGTCCAAAACAGTAGTCAAGAATCTCATCACTTTTTCATCTCTTCTAAATTCTAGTTCGAATTTACGGATGACAGTTGGATCGGCCTTGAACTCAACCATCACATAGAAACCAGTAGTCTTCTTGTCAATGGTATAAGCCATCTTTTTAAGACCCCAATTTTCCACATTAATGACATCTGCCCCCTCTTCTTTTAACAAGTTTACAAACTTGTCGACAGTATCCTTCATCTGAACATCAGACAAAACGGGAGTTAAAATGAATACCGTCTCATAATTTCTTTGGAACATTTTGTAATGTGTTTAAGGAATTTGAATAAACAGACCGCAAAAGTAGGGGAATATCAGCTGTTATCCAAATCATTATCCAAATGAAACCGAGGATAAATATCAAAAAAAAAGAGGCTGTCTCAAAAGTAGATAGTTTAAAAGGCTAGTCGATTTCT
>CAZFSC010000239.1:0-2910 GCA_964521585.1 uncultured Limnohabitans sp. | reverse complement strand
CTCCGAAAGCTTTACTGAGATTTTCGACCGAAAGGTAATTCATGCCGCAAAAGTAAGGAAAAGGCAGGCAAGAATTGATTAATCTCCTACAAGTTAATCCAGGAGATCATTTACTGAATCAGAAATACGTATTCACAGCAAACTCCGCCTGCTCAATAAACAGCTTTTTCATTGGTGTAATGTTAGTCCTCTCGTAGAAAACCAGCATAGCTTTTTTATAATCAAGTGGATCAACTGTACGGAAGGAAAGTGGGCAGAAGTTTTCCGCAATCAAAATTCCATTTGACAGGATTCGAGAAGTTCTCTTATTTCCATCAGCAAAAGGCTGAATGTAGGAGATTAATATTAATGTCAGAAAAGCTTTTTCATAGATTGATGTTCTGGAATTGACAAGGTTACATGTTTTTTCAAGCGCCTCATTTATTTCAAATTCGTTGTCTAGCGGATTATAATTCGTCCCTGTGATTCCTACTCTTCGTTTTCGGATGTTTCTATTGATTCCCAATTCCTTTACCAACAAGCTGTGTAGTTCTTCAATAAGTTTTAAGGATAGATTCACTCCATAATCTGGCTTTCCCAACAGGAAATCAATTGCTTCCTTATGATTGAGTAGCATGACGGCTTCGTCTTTGGTTTTCCCCGATGCAGTCTTCTTTTCTTTTAGAAGTTGCTCAGTCTCCAAAAGTGAATAGGTGTTTCCCTCTATTTGGGAAGATTTCCAGCTTAGATCGATAGCCAGTCTTTCCATCTCTTTTTGGAATTCTAAAGAGGTTAATTCTTTCGTTTTGCTTTGAAACTTCTCTTGAAGGTTGGCTAGATAATCCTGCTCTTCTGGAGTGAAAAGAATTGTACGATCTAAATTCTCAAAAATATCAAAGTCAAATCGACCTTTTATGAGCCTATCATCCTGCTCTACCATAAAGTAAGTATCCAACTCAACCGGAAAAAGAATCTCCAACTTTGGCGCCGATGCATAGGTAGTGGCTTTCCCTTTTCCAAGTGATATGATCCAACCTTCCTTGACCAAGTCAGAAATAATTCTTTTGATAGTGGCGTCACTTACCTCCAAACCTGAATTGGCTGTGATTTCAGCACGCGAAACCAGTTTCTTACGTTGGATAAATTCCAATACTAGGAGTTGATTCTTGTTCATACCTGTTAATTCGGCTCAAAATATACAAAAATACGGCTCAAGTATGGTGGATTTTGAGCTGTATTTAGCGTGATTCTGAATATTTTTGAGCCGTATTTTTGTAATAAGAATTTTGATAGACAGGTAATTCATGCCGCAAAAGTAAGGAAAAGAAGGCAGGCAAAAGGGTGAAGCTGCAAATTCTCCCCTGTCCTATCAATAATTTATCTACAGGTAGATTAGGTTAGCTTTCAAATGTTATCGAAAATAATTACTACTCTTTTTAAAAATCCTTGATTCGAATTTTAAGTAGGTAGGGGTTTTCATACTTATCAAAATCTTGATAGATGCGATCAATATATGGATTCGATTTTAAGAATTCTGGAAGGGAAGGATTTCCACTTAGTTTATCTATTTCCGATTTAATTGAATAAGGGTCTATGGAGAAGTATAGGAATTGGCTGTCACTTCCAATAGGCGTATAAGCTGAAAAGGAACTCAAATTTGAAAAATCCTTTCCAAAATCAGTCGACCAACTCTTTGCGGTCCTAACTTTATTTGTGGTTCTATCTACTATTGCAGTATAAAAATCTGAACCCTGAATTATGAAAAGGAATATATGTTTCTCTGTGGGTTGTATTGAAAAAACTGAAGCATAGTTATTTTCTGCTGCTTGATTTCTAAAGTCCATGATGTTTTCAAATGACCGATCAAAAAACTCCCGTGGAGTTTGAAATTTTCCAAAGTCAAAAATATATTTTACCCTAGATCCTTCTTCGCTGAGGGTATAAAGCGTATCACTATCGGAATAGAAAAACTCAATATCTCCATCTTTAGAATAAAATGTATCATTATTAAGTACGCTTAAGTAGCTTCTTTCATTTCCAATTTTGCTGAATCCTTTCTTTTTCTCTCCAGTTTCTCCAGATACCATGACCGCGCGATCACCATCTCCGTTAAAAAATACGCCGCCGTAAATAAAATAATCATCGCCTTGGGGCATAAATGAAGTGGCCAAGTAGAGATAGGGATTTTTCCATTCATTTTGAAATTCGCCTTGGGAATCAAATCGAAGTAATTTGCCGCTATTTTTATCCAACACTTCTAAAAAATTTGAACTTTCATTCCATCGAATATCATCCACAGTTTGAAATTCACCAGGACCTTTTCCTTGTCTAGAAATCGAATCTAAAATTTCCCCACTTGAATCCAGGTGTAAGATTTTATACGAAGTTAGAGTCCAATAATTATTTTCCCTCCGAAGAATTCTCTTAAATTGTTTGATTGGTATAGCTTCCGAACCTCCAATGGCGATCATTTCCTCTATTGCAAAGATTGAGTCAAATCTTTCTGGATTCGCATCTTCAAGATTTATTGTTATAGATTTTGATTCTATTAAATCTTTTTTGTCTGGTGATGAGCAACTAACAAAAACTAAAAAAACCTGCAAATAGAAAAGATTTTTTTTCATAAAGAACGTGAATTAAAGGAGGGTTTCCCCCTGGTCAAGAGCGGCTAGTCGACCGACTAACTATTTCAAACATATTATTATTATGCAAATCTTTAGGTAAACTAATTACCTGAAATTAGCTTACTATGTGATCAGCGGTTAAAATGAAAGATCAGCAGTGAAGCTGTTGGTTAAAAGATTAGTCGAAAGTCGCCAAATAAAGTCCTGGCTAAGTGACAACTTTCCAGCCTGATTTTCTCTTTTTATATTTCATCCATGAAAACCATCCACGACATTCTCAAACTTGGAGATCCGCGACTCTATGATA
>CAZFSC010000238.1:0-2916 GCA_964521585.1 uncultured Limnohabitans sp. | reverse complement strand
CTGCATTGCCTATTCCTGAGAATTGGCGGATTGCAACGCAGCCTTGCGCATTGGATTTATGGGTTTGGAAAGTCAATGCCAACAAAATGGAAGAAAGAAGTATATATTTTTTCATTTTAGTTCAAGAAATAAGTGAATTAATTAGCGCCATCTATTTGAGCTCTATCAATTGAATATTGAGCCACGTTTCTACCTTGGTCCGTTCCAACTGTAGCATCAAAACTCCAGTGGATTCCCCCGTAAACTCTGGAATCTGCAGCCTCTTTAGCCCAAGTTCTCACCAAGTCAGCCTCCTGAGGAAATATATATGCCAATACTTCAGCCGCAGCTGCCGAAAATACTGAATGGCCGGAAGTATAAGCGGGGAAATTGGGTGTGCCTGCAATGGTTTCAAAACCTTCGATCATTTGAATCGGACGAGGGTAGTGGTAATAGTATTTGGCATCCCAACAGCTGATACCCCCATCCATGATTGCCATATTCATATAAGCCAAGGTCCTTGCCGATCGGAGCGTATTCATTTTATACTTGACAATGAACCGATTGGCAAAATCATTCCAATGCCCTGGAGGTGTGTAGGTACCGAGTCCATCTTGCCAAAAATTGGCTATTTTTCGGTGTTCCACAGTTCTGTTTTTAGCATACTCTTTTAACAGTCTAACATCTGCCTCATACTCAGCAGATCCAGGAGCTGGGGGTACATCAGGACGAGTAGCCTCCACGCTGGGGACATTCCACATTTTAACCTTTCCGAATAAAGGAGTCAATCCTACTGGCCGTTGAGGCGATTCCTGATTGATCCATTTCCAACCAAATCTCTCAAATGCTGCGTTTGCAATAGAATCAGACACCGATTTAGGTGCTTGAGCGTTTTTCATTCCATCAGTTGATGCACGTGAAAGTGCAAGTGCTGCAATATCATTTCCGATTTTTGATCCGGCTTCAATATCACTTTTCACAAACTCGCCTGACAAATACAAGCTCTCAAGATGTTCCTTTTCCTTTTGCTCCAAATAAGCAGCCTCCAAGGGAAACATAGCTGTTAGGATTTTCCTGGAAGTAGATGCAATCACTGCCCCATCGGAGGGATATGCAGGAAGATCATGTACTGGATAGGCACTTGGGATGCTGGAATCAACCAGAAATGCTGCCGGGCGGTTATAGAGAAACTTATAATGCCATGCAGAGATCAATCCGTCAAACTGGGCAACTGAAAGATAGGCCAATGCTCTACTTGCATAAGGTGGATGAGCAAATGGAAAAGAAGGAGGACCATCTGGATTTGCTGGATTAGGGAGTGGATAGGTTCCATCGCTATTAGGTCCAGGTATCAAATTGTACTTGGCAATGAGTTCTAATGCAACCTCATTCCATCTTACCACGGGATTATTTGTCCATTTTTTCAGATTTTGCCTCTGCAAAGAAGTCATATTCTGAATTGCTGTCTTGACTTGTGCCAACTCTGACTGATATTCACTTGAATTGGTCTGAAGAGGAGCTGGAATTTCCAAAACCGAACCTGAAGTAATAAGGATAGGCTTTATGTTTCCCCCATTTTGATCCAAAGAAGCAAATTGGTAATTTTCATAGGCCACTTCGGTAGGAAGCTCTTTGATACAAGATGCCAAAACAAAGAGGGAGGCTATAATTAGGTAGTGTATTTTTGTTTTCATATTGGGCTCATTTATTTCAGTAATGCGAATTGAAAGGTAGCTCCGAGTCCGAAGCTGGTCATTTTCGGAGCATTTTTTCCACTTACAATTTGGTTGTAAGAAGCCAGAACACCCAAACCTTTAACTTTGGTGAAATAGTAATGAGCAAATGCACCAACCCTTCCCATATTGACTTGATTCGTAGGTTGTGGGGCGTTATAAGCTCGGATATCATCACCTGAAGTTGAATATTGTGAGCCATAGCTCATCTCTACTCTGAGTTTATTTTTCAAAAACCATTTCCCTAAAAACACATCGAAATTCCAAGAACTTGGTACATCCATCCAAGGAGTATAATAGCTTCCTTCATTGTAATAGTATTCCCTCTCGGCTTCGGTATAACCTCTCCAAGTGTATCCACCCACACCTCTTAGGTAGAGGCCATTGCTTAGCTGATAGTGTAGAATTGCTCTCCAAGCTATCTGTGGAGCGCCCAAACCCAACGAATAGGGCTGATAATCTGAAAGGTAATTGGAAATTGGAGTCGAGAAATTAGCAGAAGCATATCCTGAGAATTCACTTTTTTCAGAATTCTTCTTAAAAACCTCATATTTCAACCCTATGGAAACATCCTGTAAACCAGATGCTCCGGCGAATTTTCCACCATTTGGTAAAGTTGAATTTGTTTTGACATAAGGCAATCCAACATACACATTCAGTTTATCGATTAGCCCATAAGCGGCCATTGTTGTGAAAGTTCGACGCTGGACGGTGGCAATTGTGGCATTGGTCCTGAGAAAAGAACCTTCCCAGTATTCATTGAATTCGCCATATTCATAATTAATGAGGAAACAGATTTCTTTGGTAGGCATCATCAGCTCATCCATTGGAGACTGGGCATGACTATCCACAGAAATTGCCCAACAGAGTAGTAAAATACCTGTTAGGAACTTGATAGTGAAGTTCATTTTGGTAAAAGTTAGAATGAAAATAAGGAAATAGTCAAAATGAAATCCTTTCAAAATAAAGGCTTCTCATTTCGAACAAATTAATCCATACCATTTCCCTGCACCAGAAGGCAAGGAAGGTTGGCATAAAAATCAGGAAATCTGTGGAGGAGGAGACTCTAGGTTGAAAAAAGGACTCATATAAGGTGAAAAAGTAAATCCAATAATAGCTTTGAAGCTTCTGAACGTGATCAATTCTGCCTGATATACTTCGGCTTCAAGGTAATCTTTTACAAAAAGCTTGTATTGTGTTTTCC
>CAZFSC010000237.1:1859-2960 GCA_964521585.1 uncultured Limnohabitans sp. | reverse complement strand
GAAAACCTCTAGCTTAAAATTGGCACCCCCTATTTGACTCCAGACTGTTTCCCATATACCCTCAGTATTTAAGAATTGAAGGACAAGCTGATCGTTTTCATCCGGCAATTCACCTCTTCCTCCAGCTTGCCAAAAAAAGCTAAGAAAGAGACTGTTTTGTAGCTCGGGTTTGATACCGCTAAGATCAAAAGGTTTGGATGTCAATCGATCGGCTTCACCCTGGAGGGTTTGCTGTAACGAATACGGGCTACCGTTTTGATCTACTCCATCAAGGAGAAGCATTCCGATCGATGGCGCATTGATACCAATGGTTTCTGTGTAGGAAGTGCCTTCAAAAGTCCACTTTAAAGTGTCAAGCCCATTGGAAAAATCATCCCAAAAGGGAAGTGTATTTTGACTTAAAACCCGGTGCTTGGAATCTGTGTTGGAAGCAGGTTTTATTTTGGTATTTGGGATAGGGGCAAACTCCACAAATTGCGCAGTCGCCGGATTTGACAGACAACAAAGACTGAAAGTCAATCCGGACAATATGCTGATATGGAGCAGCTTTTTCATTCAAGTATCAATTCTCTTTGGATATCCAAAGATCTATCAACTCACCTGTTTTGACCTGAAGGTCAGAAGTAGGATATTGTTTAAAGACTTTTCCTGGAGGCACCGAATCGGTTTTCACAAAATGCTTTTCTCCGATCCGAAGACTTGAGCCGAGGATTAAAAACTCGGCGTCGATTTCATCCATTCCGATCAGTCTAGGTACGGTCAGGATTTGATTGCCCATGCCATCACCTACGATCAAATCGATTTTTGCACCTTTTGGAATTTCCGCGCCCTCGCTGATTTCCACACCTTGGTATTTTTGACCCAATACGACGTTGATTCCAATGTCAGGCACATAGATGATATCTCCTCGCTCCAATCCCATATTTGCAAGGATTTCCTGAGCATTTTTCAGCATATTGTTGACGAGGTTTGGCATTTTCAGCATTGGGGCATTTCGGGCATTCAGCGTCAAATAGACACGACGACCACTTTTCACCTGACTGTTTGGTTCCGGAATCTGTTTCAGGATGGCCAGGGGTTTGGCATCCGTACTGAAACTTG
>CAZFSC010000237.1:0-1849 GCA_964521585.1 uncultured Limnohabitans sp. | reverse complement strand
CTTGAATCAACTGAAACCTGATATTGCAGTCCTGAATTTTCCAATATCGTCACACCTTCCTCGAATGTATAGCCTGATAAGTCCGGTACCGAAACCGTTTCACCGTGATTGGTGTACAAAGGGAGGTATACTTTTAAGAAAAGGAAACCGAGTAAAATCGAGATTCCTATGATGATAGCTACGGTGATGATGATGTTTTTCAAGATCTGGAAGAAAGCTGTTTGACTGAATTTTTACAATCTAAAGATAAGGGGGAATTTAAATCCTACCAACGAGGGATTTTTCAAATTCTTATCTCTGAGGAACTCAAAAAATAAGCCGAATCGTAAATTTCGGCTTATTTTTGATTTTAATTAATAATCAATCTTCGGGTTTCCCTGATACTGTTGCTGGTGATTTTGATTATAAATACACCGGGAGAAAACAATGCCGTACTAAAGGAGTATGTCTGATTGAGTGTGTTAGGGTATTCAATTTCCTGCACCACTTGTCCGGTGCTCGATATGACTTGAATCGTAACAGTCTCTAATCTAGGTAGATTGAAAGCGATATTGAAAATTTCCGTTGCTGGGTTAGGATAAAGTATAGTCATGCCTTCACCAGGGATGACTGGATTTGGATTGGCACTCAGGAAAAGCTCCACATTGTCCAGAAAAAGAGGAGAATCGGTGGCAATACCATCCTCAAGGACAAAAGCCAATCGAACCTCATTTTTCCCTACACCCGCAAAATCCGTCAAATTCACGTACTTTCTGACATAATCATTTGGATTGGTTGGATTGGCTTCTCCCACAGTGGTAGTTGAGAGCGCAGCTCCGCTTGCCGACCATACTTCCGTATAGCTTTCCCCCGCATTGTCACTTGCCATTAGTTTGAATTTGGTATTGGTGCCTACCGCTCCTACAGCATAATCGAAGAAAATACTGGCTTGTCTGCTGACAGTCAGATCAAAAATTGGAGTTCCTAACCAATAGGAGTTTTTATTACCAACTGTTTGTACCCTTGCTGCATTGTTAGGTCCGGTTCCACTGGATACGCTTGAAACTGTCCAAGCTTGCGAATTCTGCTCAGGGTTGATTGTCAGCCATGAATTGAGCTGGGAACTACTATTGAAATTTTGTCTCCATGGAACTGGAGTCGTGGCTCTATCTTCCAGTACAAAAGTGCTCAGAGTATCTCCTTTGCCAAGATTTTGATCAAAGTTTGGTTGGAAAACAACGTATTCCAATCGATTGACTCCCGCGTTAGTAGTATTTCCTCCGGTTAGATTAAAAGATTCTCCTCCTGGAATCGTATTTCCACTGGCTATAAAGGTCTGCGGACTAACGCCATTTGTACTTTTTCTGAACAGGAATTTTGAAATGGGAAGGTTGCCGGAGTTTTTTAATCGAATAATTTCATTCGTATGAGTTCCATCAGAAATAGGAGCGGGGGTGATCAGATTTTCTATTTCGATATCATAATTCAATTGCTCAGTGGGAAGAATCCGAAGATTTTTCAAGTAAATATTATTGCCAAAAGCATTTTCATTAATAATGGCAATCCTTACAGAACCCAAGGCTGCATACGGAGCAAGATTGACCACTTCAGTTCTAAATTGGTTTTGATCTGTCGGAATAAATTCATCCAATGTCGGAGGAGAAGTTTCCAATCGCTGTCCACTCTTCAAATAAGTTGAATTTGCAATATCGAAAGTATTGCCACAGTCCTGAGAAACAGCAACGATCAATCTGTCCTGAAATCCCTGCTGATTGTATGGAGCATGGGCCATTTCAAAAACCAGCTGCGCAGTTGGAAATTTATTCAAATCGATAATAGGAGAGATGAAGTAGTCCAGTTGGCCTGGGCC
>CAZFSC010000236.1:0-3022 GCA_964521585.1 uncultured Limnohabitans sp. | reverse complement strand
AATCGTGATTGGTAGCGATGCGATAACTTTAATTTTTATCCCATTGATTTATTGTTTACACCTTTTCGGATTACAAATCCTGCGAAAGGTATTCGAGATTGCAAATCTCGAATATCGGATTTCATTGAAATCGTAATTGGTAGCGATGCTCAAAAAAGACCTGAAACCGCAAAAGGCCTCAGGTCTTTAACCATGATTTCAAAGGTTTTATTCTTTTTCTTTTTTCAAACCAAAAGAATAGTATAATCCAAGCCTAGTCGATTGTGTTCTCCGCATAAAGTTGTACTCCTGATCATAAAGTGTATATCCATTGCTGATAGACCGATTCATATTCGCAGTTTGGAAGAGTGTCAGGCCAAATCGCTTGTACTCCACCGATATCCCGTACTGATAGTTCATGTAGAAGGATTTGGGAATAGTTTCCGCTGCATTTAGTGCATCGATTACCTCCTGAGTCCAATCGATTCCTTGAGGTTCTAAATCTAGCTTTTCAAAATCCTGAACCGCAAAAACAGGCGAGGCATTCAAATCCAAATACACCTTGAACTTATCTGATCGAATCAACTTATAACTAACTCCTACTGGGACTTCAATATTTCTCATTGCAGTCCCCCAGCCTTTCCCAAGGGAGGGAATAAACTTAGGCCAAGATTCTGAAGTATATTCAACTGCAAAAGCAATTGTTGACCTGTAGTACTGTAATCCTACATTCAAATTAAACCTGTCCGAAAAAGGATAGGTAAAACTCACAAATGGCATGGGATCTGAAGTCGAAAAGTTGGTCTGCTCAAATCCAATCAGCGTATCCATACGAATCATTGAGGCGCTCTGCCTACGCTCATCTACTAAGCCAAAACCTACTTTTAGACTTTGAGAAAAAACCGTCTGACTGGAAAAAATAACCAGACAGACAGTAAATAGGAGTTTGATATTATCCATCGATTGTCATTCCAAATTGAAATCTTCCTGTTGTATAAATTTTCAAATTAGAACCTGTTGCGTCATCACAATAATCAACTGGAGAACCAAACAAATCAAAATCATTGTTTGACACTGTCCAAGTCCTTGAGAATGTTTGAGTGTTACCAGCAGCATCCTTCACAGAGACACTATTTGTTCTCGACTCAGAATCACCTGGATCATATTCATAGAACCAGACGACTACCGCTCTTCCATAGAGCTGTGGATCCCAATTAAACATTTCTAAGTTAATATTATACACCCATTCAGGATTACATGAAAATAAGCCACAATCTTTCCATCTACTTCGATCTACGAGAGGAAGCGATTTTGGAGGCAATTGAGCTAAATGGGGCTGGGATGCCCCTGTAAACAAAATGTAATAAACTTCAGGCTTCCCATCTAACCAACTTTCAGCTTGATCAAACCAATAATCTGAATCAAATTTTGCCCGATCTAACTTATCCGGGTTACTATTTTGGTCTCTATCACAACTTGTTGTGCCTCCTCCTGATCCGCCACCTGGCGTACCACCAATTCCTCCTCCTCCACAGAAATAATCGTTATAAAAGTAATAATCATTTGTGCCATCACTAAAGTAGGGCGTAGCACTTTGTAAACACGGTTCTTCCTCGGTAGTAATTCTGGCATTCGGAGTTTTAGGTACTTTGACCAATCGCTCATTTTGACCAATTATCAACACAGGTTGATCAGGTACCACACGAATATCCCATTCAGAAACTTCTCCGGCAGAATTTATTACCGGCACAATCGGATTGGTTTTCAAATCCTGATTTGGTGAAATATAAAGAACCGGAGTATTGGGATCAATATCTTCCATGGAAAGGAGTTGATAATCATTTCCTCTCAGTGCAACCTGCATCAGTGGATCAAATTCCAAGCTGGATTCAGTTGACCTAAAGTTGGACTGATCTCCAAAAATTGCCTCTGCAAATGTAATTGACTTAGAATTTGGCCCTCCAAGCGATTGGTCCTTTTCAGTGAAATACAGAAAATTGAAATCCCCGTCAAATTGATCTTGAGTTTTGTCAAAGATGAATTCACGAATATTCTCGTTCTTCAGACCGTTAGCTAAAGCGGCTGCAAATGTTAAACCAGGCTCTTTGGGGTCCAAACCGGATTTTTTAGCCTGAGCTTCCAAAGCCATTGGATTATCTGGAGCTGACTCAAAATCGCTGCATGATAATAGCAGCATTCCTGACATTAGGACAGGGAAAAGTCTTTTCCCTCTTTTTACAAAATTCCATTCGATCTTGAATGGGGGGGGGGGGAATTGTTTTCATAAATTTTTGGAATTAGTTGGGTTTAAAGAATAGTTTGAAATAAATAATTTAACTGAAAACAAACAAATTTTTATTGAAATATTTACAAGTTTCAATTTAAGTCGTTTATAAATTAAAATTTTCCTGAACTGTTTTATTCACTGTGGCATGAATCTTCTCTACTATGTTGCTTGGATTCAAAAAAGTAAAATTCATAATCAGAACCACTCAGAAATCCCGAAATTTATTATAGGAATCGGATTCTGAACATCAGAGGTTTCGGATATAAGTTGGTTTGCTAAGCTGTGCCGTCATTGAGAGGGATCATCCTGAATAAAAAATAAACTGGCTTCTTCCCATCCCGAAGCAATCTTTTCATTGAAATCGTGGATGGTAGCGATTCGGTAAATTTAATTCCAGCGTATCCTATTGATTTAATGTTTTCTACACTTGCCGGATTACAAATCCGACGATAGGGATTAGAGATTGCAAGTCTCGAAGAGCAAGTACTGTCCATTAGGAAGTTCTTTTATTTCCACTTTAATTTTTTTCAAGAAAAAACCTTCTTTTTGGTCGTTTAATCTCATACTTATGATACCTATAAAAATTACTCATTAAAAAATTCATCCTTATAAAAACCAGTTCCGTTAAGCCCCATGTAGCTTTTCTTAAGTGGTGTTAGGATTAGTTTCATCTGATAAGTCAGAGGGGAAAGCAGGTAATTCAAATTGGAATTACCTGCACCTCTGCACCACTTCAATACTTCAAGCTCTTCAGAT
>CAZFSC010000235.1:0-3027 GCA_964521585.1 uncultured Limnohabitans sp. | reverse complement strand
GAATTTTTGGTCTATCATCCCGGAAAGCGTACCCAAATCCAAGTAAGAGGAAATGTTCACATCCATCAGCAAAATGAGCTTAGTCGGAAAATGTGGAGCCTGGTGCAAGGAGATGCGCGAAAGGCTTACAATTCCATCCTTTCTCCAGGATCAGAGATTGAAAGTCCGGACCTTGCCCATGAATGGCCGGATGAAATGGACGACCGTTATTTCGTCGTTCTCCAATTTATTCCAGATCGGATCGAGGCTTTGCAATTGGATGGATTGACTCATCTCCGGGCGAGGTTCTTAAAAATGGGGGTTGAATGGGAAGGAAAATGGCTGGTGCCTTAAATGCAGGTGCATTTTTGGTAAGAATTTGATTTTAGCTTTTT
This sequence comes from uncultured Limnohabitans sp., assembly GCA_964521585.1. Taxonomy (GTDB): domain Bacteria; phylum Bacteroidota; class Bacteroidia; order Cytophagales; family Cyclobacteriaceae; genus Algoriphagus. The sequence goes on along the minus strand of CAZFSC010000235.1, from coordinate 2,653 downwards.
TAAATGGCTTTCCTTAAATTCCAGAACCAATCAACCTTATTATCTAAATGAAAATTTTACTCAAAGCCAGTTTGGCGATGGTACTGGCTTTTGGCTTTTCTGAACTTTCTTTTTCTCAGAAATCCAAAAAATCAAGCGCCCAAGAACCCAAATCAACCTTCGATACCGCACTTTACAACGCGATGGAATTTCGACTCGTCGGGCCTTTCCGTGGAGGCAGAGCTACTGCTGTGGCCGGTGTAGTTCAGGAACCTTTAACCTATTACATGGGAGCAACGGGCGGAGTCTGGAAGACCACCGACGCTGGTGAAAGTTGGACTAATATCTCGGATGGCTTCTTCCATACTGCTTCGGTAGGAGCAATCACCGTGGCTGAATCTGATCCCAATGTGATCTATGTGGGAATGGGCGAAGCGCCGGTCCGTGGAGTAATGACTTCTCATGGAGATGGGATTTATAAATCCACCGATGCCGGGAAAACCTGGAAGCACATCGGACTGGAAAAAACCAGGCAGATTTCCAAAATTGTAGTACATCCAACCAATCCAGAGGTATTACTTGTTGGCGCCCAAGGAAGTCCTTATGGGGCTACGGAAGATCGAGGAATCTACCGGTCGGAAGACGGCGGAGCGAATTGGACAAAGGTTCATTATGTGGATGAGAATTCTGGAGTTTCGGATTTGAGTATGGATATGTCCAATCCGAGAATTATTTATGCTGCCTATTGGGATCACCGACGCTATCCTTGGCAGGTGAAAAGCGGTGGTCCGGGTTCTGGAATCTACAAATCTGTGGATACCGGGAAAACTTGGGAAAAGCTTTCCGAAGGCCTTCCAAAAGAAACGATGGGTAAAATCGGGATTTCAGTTTCCCGGGCAAATGGAAATATCGTCTGGGCCATCGTTGAGGCAGAAGATGGCGGTTTGTATCGATCCAATGATGCCGGTAAAAACTGGAAACTTGTCAACCCGGATCGCTTGCTTCGGGCTCGTTCTTGGTACTACATGCACATTTTGGCACATCCCACTGAGCCGGAGACGGTTTATATCATGAACGCTCCATTGGTGGAGTCCAAGGACGGAGGTAAGACTTTTACCAATATGCGAACCCGCCATGGGGATAATCATCAGCTCTGGATCAATCCAGCCCATCCCAAGTATATGGTCAACGCTAATGATGGCGGGGCAAATGTAAGTATCAATGCGGGTAAAGATTGGTCCAGACAGGACAATCAGCCGACTGCACAATTTTACCGGGTGAATGTGGATCGACAATTTCCTTATAGAATCTATGGTGGTCAGCAGGATAATTCCACCGTTTCGGTGGCTTCCCGGGCAAATGGGGCAGGAATAGGATGGGAGGAATTTTATCCAGTTGGAGGTTGCGAGTCGGCCTACTCTGCTTTTGATCCGGAAAATCCGATTTACATCTATTCAGGTTGCTATCAGGGGATTATCACCGAGTGGAATGCGGAGACGAAATTGGAAAAAGATGTCATGGCTTATCCCTATCAAGGCTTGGCTTCCAATCCCCGGGATGTTAAATATCGGTTCAACTGGAACGCACCAATCATCTCTTCGATTCATGATCGCAGCGTGATTTATCATGCTGGAAATGTGATTTTAAAGACCACCAATCGAGGCATCAGCTGGGAGGAGATTTCACCGGATCTGACAAAAAATGACACGACTCACCTGATTGCTGGAGGCGGACCGATCACCAATGAAGGTGCAGGAGGAGAAGTTTTTCATACGATTATGTATTTGGCGGAATCTCCTTTTTCACCAGATGTTCTCTATGCAGGTGCGGATGATGGCTTACTTCATGTCACTCAGGATGGAGGGAAAAGCTGGTCGAATATCACGATTCCAAACACTCCGGAAGGAATGGTCAATCAGATTGAAGTTTCACCGCATGATCCGGCCACCGTCTATGTTGCTTTCAACAGTTACAAATACAATGACTTCACCCCGCATATTTTCAAGTCTTCTGATTATGGAAAAAGCTGGACTCGACTGGTGAATGGCATAGCTCCTGAAGCTCATGTCCGGGTAGTCAGGGAGGATCCCAATCAGAAAGATTTGCTCTATGCAGGTACGGAGACTGGCCTATATGTTTCATTCGACGGCGGTCAGCTTTGGGAAAAATTCCAACATAATCTTCCAGTAGTTCCGATCACGGATTTGATGATTCAGGATAATGACATGATTGTGGCTACACAAGGCCGGGCTTTTTGGGTAATGGATGATTTGAATCCGCTCTATGAATTAAGCGAGGCATCAAAGGCCAAATTCTATGTGTACGAGCCGGAGGATGCCATCCGCGATCTGGCAGTGCGAACCGAATCTCCTGGAATGGGCCAAAACCCTTATGAAGGATTTTTGATGAAGTACTATTTGAAAGAAAATTCTGATTCTACCGATTTGATGGTTGAGATTCGAGATCCAAGCGGAGCAGTCGTGAGGACTTTCAGCAGTGATTCAGATGCAAAAAAGGGAAAAATCAAGAAAAAATCCGGAATGAATCAATTGCATTGGAATTTGGCTTTGGAGGAATTTGAGCCGGTAGAAGGAGTATTTTCAGGAATCGGTGCAGGTCCGGCTATGGTAGCTCCAGGCATGTACAAAGCAGTCTTCAGCTATGGGGATCAGCA
>CAZFSC010000234.1:0-3111 GCA_964521585.1 uncultured Limnohabitans sp. | reverse complement strand
AAATCAGGGCTTCTGGCAGTTAAATATGAGACTCCGGAAGAGGTATTTCTGAAGGGAATATCCATCAATTTCACCAATCCCCGCCAGGCAAATCAAGCGATCGATATCTTGGTGTGGAAGGAATTAGACGAGAGACCAATATTCAGAAGGGAGGATTTGATTCCACTTAAGGATGCCAATGAGGATTTTATCACTTACGATCTGGATACCAATCTCAGAGTCAATGGCACGTTCTATATCGGCTTTGCGCAGTTTAGCGATGATTTTATTTTCGTGGGGCTAGACAAAACCAACGATTATGGAGATCGGATTTACTACAATGTCGTAGGTGCCTGGGTTCAGAATGAGGAAGTAAAGGGCTCCTTGATGATTCGGCCACATATCAGTCTGGAAGCTCCCAAAGCGGAAGGAAAAATACCTGAAAAAAATCTTAGAATCTATCCCAATCCCGTGCAAAACCGCTTGAATGTGGAAGGGAATTTATCCGAAATCCGGATCTTTGATTCTTTTGGAAGGGAGATTTTTTTGGAACGAGAACGGACAAAAGAAGGGGAAATCATTAATTTTATGGGACAGCGACCTGGCATTTACCTTTTAAATGTAATCAGAGAGAGTGGAACTCAATCATTCAGAATATTTGTAAAATAAAATTATGGAAGATATCACAGTACAGGATCTCAAGAAGAGACTAGACAAGAAAGACAAGTTTCTATTCCTTGACGTCAGGGAAGAATGGGAATATGAAGAGGATAACTTAGGTGCCAAAAACATTCCCCTAGGTGAACTTCCAAATCGTCTAGACGAACTTGAGGATTACAAAAACTCCGAAATCATCGTGCACTGCAGATCAGGAGCCCGAAGCGGCAATGCCAAAAACTTCTTAGTCTCCAAAGGATTTACTCAAGTTCGAAATACCCTTGGAGGAATTATGGCCTATAGAAACATGTGATTTTTTGAACCGGACAAGTTTATTTTGAATAAAGGGATTAAAATTTTTCCCCTATTCTAAAATGAATGGTCTTGGAGAAAAACAAAGAATAAAAATTACTATGGCAAGCCAACCTATGGCTTGCCTTTTTTTATCCAATTTTCTAAAACCAGACACCTCTGGATGATTAACCCCCATTACTCTGCCCAATAAGAAACAGAAGAAAAGCCATCCATGATAGCCCTGCCATTCGGGACGAAGAAAAGCAATCAAATATTGAATCGCTGCAATCGAAAGAATCAATGACAGACGCGACTGCATCGAAAGACCTGCTTTGGAATAGCAAATAAAGAGGAAACCAAGGTAGAGCGGTACACGAAACAACAAATCTCCCAGAGGCATAAAAGGACTGATCAACCCTACTCCGGCATAGAAAATAAATAAGGTAAATCCAATAAGGGAGATCTCTCTGTGTTTTTTGGGAAAAAGTCCAAAGATTACATGTCCCCCATCCAGTTGTCCAATGGGAAGCAAGTTGAGTGCGGTAAAGAAAAGTGCCAGATACCCGGCAAATAAGTATGGATAATGGATCATTTCTGACATCACAGGCATGCGCTCGGGGTCAGCTAACAAATTCCCCATTAACTCAAAAAGAAGGTTGTCTCCAAGTTCAAAATCAATAATCTCCTCACCATATCCAGGAAAATCAGGGTCGGCATATTCAGGGTGAATGGAATAAATGTATTCCTTTTCCGGAAGGTTGGTAAAACCATAAGCTAAAACTACCAAGGCAACCAGGAAACCCGCCAATGGGCCGGCTACTCCGATATCAAAATATTTTTTACGGCTGTTAACAAACCCTTTAATCTGAATCACAGCACCAAAAGTACCGATAGAAGGTGCACCGATAAAACCAAGCCAACCCGGAATAAAATAAGGAAGCGAACATCTGACTTTGTGGTAGATGGAAGTAAACAAATGACCCAATTCATGGACCAAGAGGATCCCGATAAAAGGAAGGGAGTAGGCCATAGACTTCCAAAAATACTCCCATGTAAGAAAAGAGTCTCCGGAGGCCAATATAGATTTTCCATATACCCATTCAGCACCTGCAAGCGTGGCGGCCACTAGGGTAAGCAGAAATAAAATCGAATGTTTAAGGTATTCTTTAAAACTATACATCTTTGAAAAAGTCGAAAATAACTTGCGGATTGGTCACCTGAATCGCCCGTATTCCAGCTTCAGTTGCTCCTTTCACATTGGCTTCCAAATCATCAAAAAATATCACTCTGTCAGCAGAGGTATGTAAATCGTTGAGCATTTTTTCATAAATCTCCAGATCTGGTTTGGCAAATCCCATCTCATGGCTTAAGAATACCCAGTCAAAAATCGGATCAAAATTAGCAAGTCCATGATCAGCCTGAAGGATATCGTTTACAGCTAGGATATGAATGAGATTGGTATTGCTTAAGACTCCGACCTGGTAATTTTTCCGCAGTCGCTTAATGAGCTCTAATCTTTCTGAAGGGATTTTTCCAAGCAGGCTATTCCAAAGAAAATCCACCTTCAGATCTTCCCAATCGGCCTCAAAGTAGGTACGAACCTCATTTCTAAACTGGGCCGAGTTTATCAAGCCCTTTTCATAGGACTTATGGAATTCTGTACGGTAAAAATCATCCACTTTAAAATGAATAATTTCAGGAAGTTCATTTTTGATTTGTTGGATAGCTCTTTGATAATCAATATCTATGATGACATTGCCGAGATCAAAAATTAAAAAGTCCGCGTCCAGCGTTTTTTTCATTCGAAATTTGGGTTGTGAATATCCCTTCAAATATGTAACATTGCACTCCCAAAACCAAGGTTTGGGGCGATATCAACACCTAAAAATGTTGATTTTTCGATTTGACCCCGGCAGATGCTGAAATGAATTGCGCTTTTGCAGGAGGAAAAATAATAACATGGGCCTATAGCTCATTCGGTTAGAGCAACTGACTCATAATCAGTAGGTGCCTGGTTCGATTCCAGGTGGGCCCACTTCATAATCAAGCACTTATGTCTGAAAAAGATGTAAGTGCTTTTTTGTTTTTATAGGTTTGAGATGCAGAGAAAGCCTGGACAGGCTATTTATATGTAGATTGGGTGATAAGGAAAAGAACAGACTACTGCTGTTTAAACTTAGC
>CAZFSC010000233.1:0-3167 GCA_964521585.1 uncultured Limnohabitans sp. | reverse complement strand
TGCTCCAAGGAAGGTTTATTAGGTTTTTTCATTTGTTAGAGGTTTTATTGTCAAACGAAGTCCAAAATAGCTAATTCTAGCTTGGGAAAAATTGATTTTGGATAAATGGCTTTTAGAATAAGAATCTTTGAAGCCCCAGGTCGAAAATCTAAATGAAAATCAAAAGATTTAGGTAGAAATTAGGCTGGAGATTCGGGATTTGTTTGGCAGTTCAGTTTAGAGAGAAAGCTCCTGAAAAAGTAATCAGATTCAATTCAGGAGTTTGGCTACAAATTGACCTCCTGTTGATAGCTAAAGAAAGAAAACCTCCGTAGACGATTCCGTAGAAATTCGGATGTTTTTAGAAATCGGTGCAGACGCCTTATTTTTCTTTATTAAATTGATGCAAATTAACCCTATCTAAAAATCAGCTGAACTTATGAAAATCGGCGTAGTCAAAGAAAGCAAGGATTTCGAAAGACGAGTGGCATTGAGTCCCGATGGAGTCAAATTATTGATTAAAAAGGAATATGAGGTTTTAGTACAATCCGGGGCGGGAGAGGCTTCCTATTTTTCGGATGCTGACTATGAGTCTGCCGGTGCCCAGCTGGTTTCAAAGGACAAGGCTTTGCAGGCTGATCTGATTCTGAAAGTAAATCCGATGACATTAGAGGAGATCGGTAACACCAGGGAAGGGGCTGCCTGTATTTCATTTCTTTATGCCTATTCACATCCGGAACTAGTGGAAGGGTTGCTATCAAAAAAAATCACGGCAATAGCCATGGATGCAGTTCCCCGGATTTCCAGAGCTCAGAAGATGGATGCTTTAAGTTCGCAGGCTAACCTCGCAGGGTATAAATCCGTGATTCTTGGGGCCAATCATCTGGGAAAGATTTTCCCGTTGATGATGACTGCTTCCGGTACGATCACCCCCGCAAAAGTCTTAATTTTTGGTGCGGGAGTGGCAGGTTTGCAGGCAATTGCCACAGCAAAGCGACTCGGTGCAATCGTCGAAGTGACTGATGTGCGACCGGAAACCAAAGAGCAGGTGGAATCGCTTGGCGGGAGATTTTTGACCGTAGAGGGAGCTGAAGCAGTCAAAGTAGAGGGAGGCTATGCGGCTGAAGTGTCCTCGGAATTTCTGGCCAGACAAAAAAAGCTAATTGAGGATAAAATCAAAGATGCTGACCTGGTAATAACCACCGCACTAGTGATGGGCAAAAAGTCTCCCATTTTAGTCACTGAAGACATGGTCAAAAGCATGAAAACAGGATCGGTGATTGTCGATATGGCGGTAGAATCCGGAGGAAACTGTGAAATCTCTGAAATCAATCAAACAGTCGTAAAACACGGGGTAACCTTGGTGGGCGAGTCCAATCTGCCTTCCTTGCTTCCGGTAAACGCCAGCCAATTATATAGTACCAATGTCAGTACCCTGCTGCTTCATCTGAGTTCCAAAGAAGGCCTAAACCTCGATTTCGAAGAAGAAATCACAAAAGGCTCAGTGATCACCCATGAGGGAATCCTGATCCATGAATTCACCAAAAAAATCCTGAATCTATAAAACCAAACGAATATGACTGCAGATTCACTTATCATACTCATTTACATTCTTGCCTTGGCGAGTTACCTCGGCTTTGAACTGATCAACAAGGTTCCGCCTACGTTACATACTCCGCTAATGTCAGGTTCAAATGCCATTTCCGGGATCACTATCGTAGGTGCCCTGATTGCCTGTAATGAATTGGGATTTTCTACATTGAGCAAATGGCTGGGAATGCTGGCTTTGATACTTGCTACTATTAATGTGGTCGGCGGCTATGCGGTGACCGATCGGATGCTTAAAATGTTCAAGAAGAAATGAGTAGTTTGATTCAAGTAGCCTATCTGATCTCCTCGATTCTTTTTATTCTGGGGATCAAGAAACTGGGTAAAACCAAAAGTGCGAGGCAGGGAAATATTTATTCCGCCATCGGGATGCTGATCGCCATCGCGGCGACATTGTACACGGTGAATATCCTCTCCTTTGTGGAGATTTTTGTATGTATTCTGATTGGTGGTGCAGTAGGGCTTTACGTGTCCAAAAAAGTGGAAATGACTAAAATCCCGGAGATGGTGGCTCTTTTCAATGGATTTGGTGGCCTGGCCTCTTTTGCGGTAGCGCTTTCAGATTATTTTCTGAAAACCCAAGTTGTAGCCACCTATCCGGATACGGTGAACAGTATCAGTATCATCGTTTCTGTGTTGATCGGTGGATTGACATTTACGGGGTCGATGATTGCTTATATGAAATTGGATGGAAAAATATCAGGCTCTCCGATCACTTTTAAAGGACAGCACCTTCTGAATTTGATTTTGTTGATCACTTTTGGAATCGCAGGAACATTAGCTTTCATGAATCCCGGGGATCCGACTTTCATGATTGCCTTGATCGTGGTTTCTTTGTTTTTAGGGGTATTGGTGGTGATTCCAATCGGAGGAGCAGATATGCCGGTGGTGATTTCCCTGTTGAATTCCTATTCAGGAATGGCGGCTTGTGCTACCGGTTTTATTTTAAATAATAACGTCTTGATTGTTGCCGGTTCACTGGTTGGAGCATCAGGACTTATTCTAACCCAAATCATGTGCAAGGCCATGAACCGATCCTTGACCAATGTGCTGTTGGGAGGGTTTGGACAGACAGTTTCAGGGCCAGAAGGAGATGGAGCCCAGATTGTGGTCAAGGAAATAGGAGTGGAGGAAACAGCGATGTTGTTTGATTCGGCTTCCTCGGTCATCGTGGTGCCAGGTTATGGAATGGCGGTTGCTCAGGCCCAACACGTGATTCGGGAATTGATGGAGCAGTGCGAAAAGCGAAATATAGACTTCAAGTTTGCCATCCATCCGGTTGCGGGTAGAATGCCCGGTCATATGAATGTCTTGCTGGCAGAAGCGAATATTTCCTATGATAAACTGATCGAAATGGAAGCCATAAACGATGAGTTTCCCAATACGGATTTGGTTTTTGTGGTCGGTGCCAATGATGTGGTCAACCCAGCAGCTCGTACCAACCCACAAAGTCCGATCTATGGAATGCCGATCCTCAATGCAGATAAGGCCAAGACGGTGATCGTCAGCAAGCGAAGTATGGCCAAAGGCTATGCAGGGATCGAGAATGAGCTTTTCGGCTATCCAAACTGCCTGATGCT
>CAZFSC010000232.1:0-3317 GCA_964521585.1 uncultured Limnohabitans sp. | reverse complement strand
TTCAGGGATGAGTGATTTTGAGGAACTGGATCAGGCAGTTTCTTTTCTGAAAAAAAGCGACCCTCCATCCATAAGTATTCTTCAGTGTACCACAGCCTATCCCACCCAGCCTGAAGAATGGGGCTTGAATGTGATCACAGAATTGAAAAAACGATTCCAGATCCCGGTTGGATTCTCGGATCATAGTGGTGATATTTACGCCTGTCTAGCTGCAGCAGCACTTGGTGCTGAAATTTTTGAGTTTCATGTCGTTTTCGATAAACGTCAATTCGGTCCTGATTCTCCTGCAAGTATTTCCATCGATGATACGAAGAAATTATGTATCGGAATTCGTCAGATCCAAAAATCGCTGAATTCCCCCATACATAAATCTGATAATTCCAGGTTTTCGGAATTGAAGAGGATTTTTGGAAAAAGCCTGGCGGTGAATAAGAATCTCCCCCTAGGCCATCAGATTATTTTTGATGATCTGGAGTCAAAAAAACCTGGAGATAAGGGAATTTCAGCGATGAATTACCAATCAGTGATCGGAAAAAAAACTACAAGGGCTTTGACAAAATGGGAATTTTTGACAGAACAGGATATTGAGTAAATGAAAAGAAAAATCTGTGTTGTGGTGACCGCGAGGCCATCCTATTCTAGAATAAAGACTGCACTGGATGCAATCGAAAATCATCCCGACTTAGAGCTTCAATTGGTAGTTGCTGCCTCAGCACTCTTAGAGCGCTATGGCACTGCCATCCGGACCATTGAAAGTGACGGATTTAAGATTGCAGCCAAAGTTTTCAACGTATTGGAAGGAGAAAATCTAACCGCTGCTGCCAAAACTACCGGCATAGGAATTTTGGAACTTTCAACAGTGTTTGATAACCTGAATCCGGATATCGTATTGACTATTGCGGATAGATTTGAAACAATGGCCACTGCTATCTCTGCATCCTATATGAATATTCCCCTGGCCCACATTCAAGGGGGAGAGGTTACCGGAAATATCGATGAAAAGGTAAGACATAGCATTACCAAATTAGCTGATTATCATTTTGTTGCTTCTCAAAATGCAAAAGAAAGAGTACTCGCCTTGGGAGAAAATCCGGATTTTGTTTACAATACGGGTTGTCCGAGTATTGACCTCGCTAAAGAAATCAAGGATTTACCCGTCTTGGACTTTGACCCATTTAAGAAATATGGAGGAGTAGGAGGAAAGCCTGCTATAGATCAAGGATATTGGGTGGTCATGCAGCATCCGGTTACCACTGAAGTGAGTCAATCCAGAAAGCATATCGAAGAGACCCTGAAAGCCTTACATGAGTTGAATGAACCCGTTTTATGGTTTTGGCCAAATGTCGATGCCGGAGCAGACGGTACCAGTACCGGAATTCGTGCCTTCCGAGAAAATAATGATTTGAGCCAATTCCATTTTTTCAAGAACATGGATCCTCTTGATTTTCTTAAACTGTTGTATCACAGCAAAGGGCTCATCGGAAACAGCAGTGTGGGTATCAGGGAGTGTGCTTTTTTAGGTGTACCGGTAATTAATATTGGCACAAGACAAAACAGAAGAGCCAGGGGAACAAATGTTTTGGACGTAGATTATTCCAAATCTGAGATTCTGGCTGCAATAGAAAAAATAAAAAAATCTCCCAGACCTCAGTCTTCTGATGTGTATGGAGGAGGTGATGCAGGAATACAGATTGCCAATTTATTGGCAGAACTTCCCCTTATTTTCCATAAAACAATTACCTTCTGATCTGAAATTGAGGAGGAATATTTTGGCTTCAGGATAATGAAATCCTTCTTGCTAAAATCATCCGGAATCAGAAAATTCCGAATTACGACCAGGATTCAGATGATGATTTCCTGATACCTAAAAGCTTTCAAATCGGTGGATTTTGAATTGGATTTATTTTGCGAAGAAAGTATAGCCTGATCAAGAGAAAGGCATTTGATATTTATAAATTAATTATACACCTATGAAAATACTGGGATTAATTCCTGCCCGAGGCGGTTCCAAAGGTATTCTCGGGAAAAACATCAAATCTCTTGCAGGCAAGCCGCTCTTGGAATATACTTTTGAATCTGCAAAGGAATCCAAATTACTCAGCAAAGTCATCTTGAGTTCCGATGATGGAGATATTATTGAAATTGCAAAGCAAATAGGCTTAGAGGTTCCCTTTACCAGACCAAATGATCTTGCGAAAGATGAGTCACCCACTCTACCGGTAATTGCGCATGCGCTTAGATTTTTCGAAGAAAAAGGGGAGAAATATGATGCAGTCTGTCTACTTCAGACTACCTATCCATTTCGAAGAAAAGGTCTAATCGACGAAGCTATTGCAGAATTTCAACGAACCGGAGCTGAAGCCTTGGTATCGGTTTTACCTGTTCCGCATGAATTCAATCCTCATTGGGTATTTGAGCCAGGGGAAAATGGCTTTCTGAATATTGCCACAGGAGAAAAGCAAATCATTCCAAGGAGACAGGATTTGCCTATTTCTTATTTTAGGGATGGAGCTATTTACATTACCAGATCCGAGGTGATTCTTTCTCAAAACTCCATTCTAAGCGAGAAGTTGGCTTTCATAGTGGGTGATGAAAATCGATACGTGAATCTGGATACGATGGAAGACTGGAATAAGGCAGAGCTTCTTGTTAAAAAAATATTCGATTAATCTATGTGCGGAATAGCCGGAATTATTGGACAGTTGGCGACCAAGCCTAACATCTCCCAAATGCTGGATAGTCAATCTCACCGTGGTCCTGACAATACCGGATTGTGGGTCGAAGAGAGAACGCTGGCACTTGGTCACAATCGATTATCCATACTCGACCTTTCTGAAGCTGCAAACCAACCTTTTTTTAGCGACAACGGAAGATACATCCTGGTTTTTAACGGAGAGATCTACAACTACCTTGAAATCAAAGATCAGTTAAAATCATTTTACAATTTCCGCACGGAATCTGACACAGAAGTGCTTTTGGCAGCTTTCATCAAGTGGGGACCTAAATGCCTAAACTACTTTAATGGCATGTTTTCATTTGCCATTTGGGATAATTCTGAAAACCAGCTCTTTGCGGCAAGAGATCGATTTGGAGTGAAACCATTCCATTTCACAGTTTGGAGGGATTCATTCATTTTCGCTTCCGAAATCAGTCCTTTCTGGAAAGTAGGGATTCCAAAAAATACCCGGGATTCAGTTTGGGCATCATATTACTCTAAAGGCACTTATGGCTTACCTCATGAGACGTTCTGGGAGGGGATTGAGCAACTCCCGGCTGGGCATTTCCTTATCTGGAAAGATGGGGAGCAAAGAATTCAT
>CAZFSC010000231.1:0-3361 GCA_964521585.1 uncultured Limnohabitans sp. | reverse complement strand
AAAAATAAACCAGATGGAAAGGGACTTGCCAGTTTGCCGGCATAAAAACTCAAAAGGGACTCAAATGAGTCTCTTTTTTTATTCTTTCAAATAGCTTCTTAAGTGTTAAGATATTTATTCTTATTTTAAAAGAATTTTATCGTTTGTAGCTAATGAAGCACCTCTTTCCAATAATTCTTTTCATTTCCTTAGTGTTATTTTCCTGTGAAAAGAAGACGAATACCAAAGAGATTTTGATGGAAAAACTTGCCGATAGCTCGCTCAGTTGGAATGGGGATACACTTCGAAGCTATCCGGAAGGCCAACCAAAAGTCACCATCCTTAAGGCTAGTATTCCTCCGAAAGCAAAACTGGAAATGCACGAACACCTTGTAATTAATGCCGGGCTTTTGCTAAAAGGGGAACTAACAGTAATCGATGAATATGGAAATCGATTGGAATTGAAAGCAGGCGATACCCTCATCGAACTGGTAAATACTTTTCATTATGGAATTAATGTGGGAACAGAGACGGCAGAGATTGTGGTGTTTTATGCCGGTGATGTAGCTACTCCTATTACTCAGATCAAATAATGAAAATCCTAACCCTAGCTCTCTGCCTAATTTCATCTTGCCTTTTCGCCCAAAGCAAAGAACGCTACCAGGTAATTAACCTGCTCGGTGCAACAATTTATTCCGAGCCAAAATTTGAGGCGCAAATTGTTGGAAGAATTGATTTAGGAAAAGTCGTTCATTTCGAAAAGGTCCTTGACGGGAAGTCGAAAAAGCCAATATCAACAGAATTGGAGGTAGAGGGGAATTGGTTAGAAATTATGCTAGACTTTAGTTATGGCTTCATTTTCAGCTCAGACTTATCCACAAAACCTATTGAATTAATCATTGAGCACAATGATTTGCAAACAATAAGGATGTTTGGAAAAGAACTTGAGAAAAAAGAATATACCGAACAGACAGTTATTAATGGTAAATCTTATCCCGTGAAAAAGAGAGTTACCGCTTATGAATTTGCTCTAATCAATGAAACATTTTTCGATGGCTGCCACGATACCGAATACCTACTAGAAGGCTTTACACTATCAGAAGCTTATCATCAATTGATCAACCTACACTCCAGAAAAAGTAATAACCGAATCGAATTCCCAGCGATAATTAGTAGGGTAGGAAATGTTTGGAATTTTTCAGACCTCGACGCGATCCAGGAATTACAATTGCATGACTTGGGAGACGGTAAATTTAAGATTACTTTATATTCCTGCACCTGAAAAACCCTCCTGCTTTTTTCTAATTTGAAGAATATTTCATCCCTATCCCTTCATGTCTGAATTTGATTACATTATCGTCGGTGCAGGTTCGGCTGGATGCGTCTTGGCGAACCGTCTTTCAGAAGATCCTTCAAACAAAGTTTTACTTTTAGAAGCGGGTGCTCCTGACAAAAAAATGGAAATTAAAATCCCTGGCGCTTACACCAAGCTCCATCGCTCGGAGGTAGATTGGGGATTTTGGTCGGAGCCTCAGAAGCAATTGGACGGCAGAAAACTCTTTCTTCCGAGAGGAAAAACACTCGGCGGCAGTTCCTCCACAAACGCAATGGCCTATGTCCGTGGTAATCTTGCAGATTATGACGAGTGGGAGGCATTGGGAAATAAAGGTTGGGACTACGAATCAGTTTTACCTTTTTTCAAAAAATCGGAACACAACGAAGATTTCAATAATGAATTTCACGGAACTTCCGGTCCCTTAAATGTAACTTTCGCTAAAGGTTACAAAACTCCATTTGCCGATGCTTTTTTGGAAGCTTGTGCAGAAAAGGGTATTCCGAAAAACCCGGATTACAATGGAGCCTCACAATTTGGCGCCAGCCTGATGCAGTTTACCATCAAAGATGGATTTAGGCATAGTTGTGCCACTGCATTTCTTAAACCTGTCCTATCAAGGCCAAATTTGACAATTCTCACGAGAGCTCAAGCCAAGAAGATTATAATCAAAAATGATCGTGCCTCAGGTATTGAGTTTTTTACCAAAAATGGAAGTGTGTCGACAGTTACTGCAAGAAAAGAAGTAATTCTTAGCGCAGGCGCATTTCATTCTCCGCAGCTGCTAATGCTATCGGGAGTTGGTGTTAAAGATGAATTATCCCGATTTGGAATTAGCTGCAAGAAAGAACTTCGAGGGGTCGGCCAAAACCTTCAAGATCATCTCTTTTTTAATTGCGCGGCACTGAGCAAGAAGCAAGAAGGCTTCAATCATCACATTACTCCATTCTACCAATTAAAAGGAATTGCCCAGCTCTACCTTTCCGGTAAGGGAGCTTTGAGTTGCAGTCCTCTGGAGGCAGTGGCATTTTTCAATACCGAAGGAAAGGAAGAGGTTGATTTCCAGTTTCACTTCGCCCCCATACAAGTTGGATCGGATTATCAGACTGATTTTCATGACTTATCCACATTTCCTACAGCGGATGGGTTTTCGATTCTACCTAGCCTGATCAAACCAAAAAGCAAAGGGTTTGTAAGCCTCCAATCTGCCGACCCAAAAGCAGCGCCAAAAATCCAACCCAATTTTCTGACTGCAGAAGAGGACTGGAAAAGTTTAATTCGCGGAACTCGAAAAGCGATAGAGGTGCTCGAATCCAAAGCCTTTAATCCTTATCGGAAAGCCATTATCACGCCACCCGATCAATCAGAGGAAGGGATCATCGCTCATATCAAAAAATCTGTGGAGACTATTTATCATCCAGTAGGCACCTGCAAAATGGGTAATGATGAAGCTTCGGTGGTTAATGCTCAACTTCAGGTCCATGGGATTGAAGGACTTCGTGTAATAGACGCTTCCATCATGCCCACTATCATTTCCGGCAATACCAATGCTGCCTGTATCATGATTGGAGAGAAAGCTGCGAGTCTAACCCTAAAATAATCCGAGTACAATGATCTTCGCAATCCTGTGGATAACTTTGAAAATGATTCAGAATAATATGAAAATAGGTAAGCCAACTTTAAGTCTTAATTTCACCATAAGTCACAATTAATCAATTGTTTGTTATAGAATTTTGTTAATTAGAAACTTCAGGATTCCCGTTAGTTTTGCCTTACCTATTAAACAACTCAAAATGAGAAAATCCTTTTTAATATCGTTCAGCTTCCTTCTTATTTTGGACTTATCCACATTTGCGCAGCAATCCCAAAATAGTCGCGATTCCATAGCTAAACTGAGTCAGGCAGATCATCAACTGATGATGGAGAAACTTGGTATTGAAATGCTAAGACCGGGTCCTTCAGGCAATCCAGCAGCCCCAAATGCTGCCAACACTGATGAATCTAAGGCCACTCCTTATTCCTTTTTGCCAGATCCACTTATTTTTGATA
>CAZFSC010000230.1:0-3402 GCA_964521585.1 uncultured Limnohabitans sp. | reverse complement strand
ACTATTGAGTTGGGCCTCGGCGAAGGATATTGAATGGATTCCTTTTGTCGATGCCGAGGCACGGAGACGGGCCTGGATATGGACCTGAGACTCCGGAATCGTTTTCTTTTATTCCAGCTCAAAACAAACCGAATCTGAAAACCGAAACCCGCTCCCCGAATTCTTACGATAAAATGACAAAAACACCAAAACCCCTGGATCCTTAAAAATTCCCGAAACCGGAACCCGCTGGATTTCTGCGGAGCGGTGGGAAGCTTCACGGATTTCCAAAACTTTTCTTTCTGTAGGGTGATAAAACAGTACCCAGGTAAAGTCTGTCTCCCTGCCAGTACCCAAACTTCCTGCCGAATCCCAGCTTATTTTGAGGATTTGATCAGTTTCCCGGACCAAATTTATCAGAACAGGAAGCGGTAAGTCACCTCGGGAAGTTCTCACTTTGGTTTTCTGCAACAAGACCTGATTCTCCTCCCCAATGACCGCATGCTTCATGGCCCAGGACATTGCCAAATGAATTCCCTTTTTCATCCCCGTTAAATACTCCCCAAAACCAAAATCAAGCACATCTTTTAAGGGAAGCAAAAACTGTTGCACTTCCTTAAATGCCAACTGGTTGAATTTTTGGAGTTTGCTGGGCCGGTAGGCTTGCTTCCATTCCGGTTTTTTACGGATGATGGTCTTGCCATTCACTTTGTATACAACCAGATTACCGATCTGACCGGAAAGCTCGCCAAGTAATGCGTTATTAAGTATTGCCATAAGTTTTTTGTTAGTACAGTAAGAAATATCGGGGTGAGGGGTAAGGAAATCCTTTGCCTAGGTCTGGTTTCGTCCTTTCTCTCTCCCGATCATCTTCCTGCAAAATCCGGAACCGATTAGGGAGACTAAAGGGATATGAATGGGACAAACCCGGAATAAAGTATAAGCCTGGTTTATAAGTCCATTTGCTATATATGTTTATTGATGTGGAATAAATACCGGGAAACCGAAAAGAGCAGATACTGAAATATTTCGGGATTTGAGCCCGGTAACATTTGCAGGGGGTCAACTCAAATACTCCATCAGGTCTTCTTCAGGAATTCCGGAAAATGCGGCGAATTCAGAGACAGTCACAAACTGTCCTTTCCCCTTTTCAGAGAGGCATCGGATCTTCTTCAGGACTTCATGGCTATAGCGTTCGCTTCTACCGGTGATCCTTTGAATGTCTTTGGCGTAGATGACACATCGTTTTTTGAGCATATTGGCCTCCTTTCATTTAGCTTTTTTTACAGTTCCGTTTACATAGGATACATACCTGGCAGTATCTGCTGCCCAGGAAAGACAGCCACCCAGCAAGAGGAGAATCCGCTCCACCCACTGCTGACAGATTTCAGAATTCTGCTCCAGGTCTCTGGCTAATGCAATGATGCGCTGCTGGATTGCATACAGCTCCCGAACTGCCCAAGGCTTTACTTCCCCGGCCAGGGATTCCATCAGAATAATCAGCTCATTGTGAAAGTCCCCCTGCTTCAATTCTTTTTCGAAGGAATTAAGATCATTGGAAAGGCAGATAAAACGCGCAATGTTGTTTTCCAAAAGATCGCTTCTGCAATCTCCGGCGTGTTTTTCATGTATTAGAAGGTGAATCGCCAAATACACCCCTGAGCAGTAGGGTCTTTGGATGCGGTAATCTTCCAACTTAGGCATCTGATTTCTTCTTTTATTCTCCAGTTCCCACTCCAGTCCAAGAAGGTAATTATCCCAGGCTTCCAGCCATAATCGATTGGATATATAGGGTTGATCGGATATTCCCAGGGCATCATGGGAAGTCAATATCGCCTTGGCTAGCTTATTGAGTCGGGGAAAGCCGGTTTGGTCAGACCTGTTTTTCAAGCTTTTAAGAAAAGCAAATGATTCCGTTTCCGGATAGGCATCCAGGAGATCATCAAGTATAAAGAGACAGAGAAAAAAACGCATGATCTGTTCCAGCCGATTCTGTTCTTCAGTAGGAAAAAGGTATCCTGCAAACCAATTCACTTTATGAATCCGGCAGCGTTCCAGTTCGGCAGGAAGTGTAAAAACCCCTTTCCTCCAGCCCCATTGCAGCACCCGCATATCCAGCGCCGGAGTTTGCAGCTGTATAGCAGAGGGAAAATGTATGTTTTCGTGTTTCATATGAATTTAAATTGTTTTTCAGCTGTCATATGGAATCTCGCATTTCGAATAATCATCCCAGTGTGTGACATTCTCTTCATGCTCGATTTCATATGTTTATAATTTGTCTTTCAGCTGTCATATGGAATCCCGCATTTCGAATAATCATCCCAGTGAGTGACGTTCCCGTCATGCTCAATTTCATGGATCCGATCGGTTAAGTTCACTTAAAACCCGGCTCACCGTTCGCTCACTGGTATTAAACAGCTCTGCCCAATCCTGATAATGCAGATACTGGTCAATGCCAGGATAAAGCTGACATAGTAATGGATAGCCTCTCTTAATTCCCAGTCTGAGAATTGCATTTTGCTCATCTTTCCGTTTCTGGATCCGGTGGTTGATCATAATACCCAGATTGGCAAATTCAGGGAAATTTTCTACCACCTGATTTTCCCTGATTTTGGGAAATTCAAAAAAGGCAACATCAGAAATTGCTTTGATTTCTGTGTTCGTTACTTTCTCTTCTGTATAAGAAATGGAATCAAAAACCGTATCTGATCCCTGGAAGATATTCTGAAGAACTGAGTCTCCGTCGATTTGAAAATAGATACCAACAAATCCCTGACAGATGTATCTACTGCAGATTTCAGGTTCACCGGAATGTTTCAATGGTTTCCCTTTTTTTACTTTTCTGAATTCAAGGTGAAGTGAAAGCCTTTTATAAGACTCCTCTGAAATAAAGAGCAGCTGATCGTAATCCTCCTTCATTTTTAAAAGGTTCGGTTCCATATTCCTGATTTTGGTTGAAAAAAAATCCTAAAAACAAAAATCAAAAGACGAATTCCCCGGATGTACAGCGGTTTGATCCGGGAGCCCACTAAATTCTAAGTGCTAATTTATAGAAGAAAAAATTAATTATTACAGTATTTTATTAGGCGATAATAAATCTTTTTAGTCAAAAAGACGCCAAATGGCGTGTTTTAACAAATTTATTTTCACATCACGCCATTTGGCTTTTGCTCCCTTTTTCCTGATCAATAAATTTTGGTCAAATTCCAGGCCCCATGTAGTCGAGCATGCGAAGGAATCGCACAGCGATACCCCGATCGCCACCAGAGGTATCCTATGATATTTCAGGTGGCTAATTAAACTTACATAGGGACAGATGAAAGTACATGCTTTGCTATCTCCAATCCTTATTATCCTCTGGACCTATACCGGATTGGATAAGCTGATCCGCTTTGAGCAGAGTCGGAAAGCATTTCATAACCA
>CAZFSC010000229.1:0-3418 GCA_964521585.1 uncultured Limnohabitans sp. | reverse complement strand
AAACTGCATTTCGGAGACTTTGTAGGTTTTATAAAGTTGGATAAGAACGCCTCCATGAGTCAGGCTGATCAATACAAGCAATTACAAAAAGATCAGGAAGTATGGGTGAAGTTACAACGTCTACAAGAAAACCAAGTTCAGCTTCCTTTGTCCTTTTACGGATTGGAAAAATAGCACTTTGGTTTCTTCACTTTAATGGAAGGGGGCAACCAAGAAGAAGCTCCATCATTTTTGGATCTTTAGCCAATTACTTCCAGAGATGGCCAGAAATCCGGCAATTGGAAGAAAATCTGTTGATACTGATGACTGCGGATTTAAAAAATGGCAGCAGACATATCAAAAGGAAAAGTAAAATTCTTTAATAATTACTAATTTAGTTAGATTCGAGCATTTGAGCTTTTCCGAAAAAAGATTCAACTCATTTGCCAAAAGATCCATATTGAAATTTGGAAGATTAAGTGATCATCTTGATTTTTTCTAATCCCCATTCAATGCTTTTGTAGTATTGGATTTTGCCGCCTTTAATGACTGTAAAGCTACTGTCAGCATAGTAATCGTCAAGGCCAGGAATATGGCTACGACAAAAATCATAGGATCCAAGGTTGTTCTATAAGCGAAATTCTCAAGCCAACCTCTACCAAAATGCCAGACAACAGGTATGGATAGGATACCGGCGATGCCGACCAGAAGCAGGAATTCCTTTGATATCATGCCGATAATGCTCATTACACTGGCACCGAGTACCTTCCGTATACTTAATTCTTTGGATCTGCTTTCGATCATAAATGCCACCAATCCCAGCAAGCCGATCACAGAAATCAACAAGGTCAATCCAGCAAAGAGCCCGAATACCTTTGATAATCTTGTTTCGGCCTGGTAAAGTCTTTCAAAATCTTCATTGAGAAAGAAATAGCTGTAATCATTTTCCGGGAAAAATTTCAGCCATAGTTCATTCATCTGACTAATGACTTCCGAAGTTTGGGCTACATCAAATCTCACAACAAGATGATAGGCATATTCCGGGGCGGCATCCATTGCTATGCCGTGGATTTTACGCTGCAGTCCGCGCTGATGAAAATTTTTCACTACTCCTATTACCGTGCCTTCAGGAGTGCCGGATGGAGAGACGATTCTTTTTCCCAATGACTCTTCTGGGGAATTCCATCCAAATAATGTCACGGCGCTTTCGTTGAGCACCAAACCTTCACTTAAATCCGTCTCACGATTTGGATCAAAATTGCGCCCTGCAATTACCTCTAGCCCAAGAACATCAATATAACTTTCGTCCACTGCCAAATATTCCACACTGGCAGGGTTTTGTTCTTCCCGGCCTTCAGGAAAAGCAATTTGACCAATCCATCCCGGACGGCCTGGAATACCGTTGGAATAAGAGATCTCTTTGATACCCGGTAAGTTTTGCAGCTCTTGCTTAAAACTCGCCATACTGGATTTGGGTACCTTGGAAGCATTGACTACCAAAATTTCATCTTTGACAAAACCAAGATCCTTCTTTTGCATGTATTCCAGTTGGTCCAAAACCAGGAAAGTACCCAATACGAGAGAAATGGAAATAAAAAACTGAAAAACCACCAGTATTTTTCTCAACTGTACACCGCTCTTAGTTCCGGTAAATTTTCCCTTGAGCACACGAATAGGTTGCAAGGACGAAAGATTCAGTGCAGGATAATATCCTGCTAAAAATGCTATCGTAAACAGTAATATTATAATTCCCAAAATTATTTGTGGCTCGAGTAAAACTTTTAAACTGTAATTTTTATTCAACAATTCATTAAAAAATGGCAACAGAAAAGTGGCTATAACTAAAGCAAAAAGAAATGATATAAGAGTCAGTAGTAATGCTTCTGTTAAAAATTGACTAATAAGCGCGAAACGGGAAGAACCTACCACTTTTCTCAATCCCACTTCTTTGGAACGGTCCACTGAGCGTGCAGTGGATAAATTGATGAAATTGATACAAGCCAAAATAATCGTAAACAAACAAATCCCCAATACCAAATACACCCTATCGATGCTTCCCTGAGGACCCAATCCATTACCTGTACGGGATTTTAAATAAATATCGCCTAGAGGTTCAAATGCCAAATTTGCCTTGGTTCCCCAAGATTTCATCATATCTCCAACCCTGTCCATATAAATATTTGTCGCTTTGCTTTTAAAAGCTTCAAAATCAGCCCCTTCTCTCAGTAAGAGATAATTGGTCATATTGATATTTCCCCAGCCTTCTTCATCTCCAAAATCAGATACTAAGGATTCGAATGTGGCAAACGATACCATCATGTCAAACTGGATATGGGAATTCTGAGGGATGTTCTTCACTACACCTGTTACCTTCATAGGTAAGGTATCAGCAAATAGCAGGATTTGATCGAGGGCATCTTCACCAGGAAAGAATTTTTCCTGCATGTCTTCGGTGATGACTACTTGAAAAGGTTGCGTGAGGGCTTTTTCAGGATTTCCCTTTATCATTTCAAAAGAAAAAATATCAAACATGTCCTTATCGGCATAGATCATATTCTGTTGGAAATTTTTCTTATCCAGTGTTACCTCCAGTTTGGGCCAGGTACTGATATATATCTGTTGCTCTACTTGCGAAAATTCTTCTTCCAATATTTTCCCTACAGGCCATCCGTTGTTGCTATTATGGCTTTCAGAACCGGTTTTTGAGTCAGTAAAGACTGTGTTGACTCTGTAGATTCTATCTTTTTTTTGATGGAATTGATCGAAAGATAATTCGTCTATCGAATAAATCAGCATGAAAACTCCCCCGATAATACCCAAGGTCAAACTGAGTACATTGATAAAAGTAAAGCCCTTTCTTTTTCTGAGATTTCTGAAGGCAATTTTGAAATAGTTTTTCAACATGGGGAAAGAAATTAGGAAATAAAGTATTTTCTAGCTGCCAGGGTATTTTCCAGTTTTATGCCAATCTCAAATCCTCTCTTCTACATATTTTTAGGCTTTTTTTAATGAATTCCACCAAATGAACCGAACAAAATCGTCCGCAGACGAACAATAATTTCAAGTATGCTGAAATGACTTAGACTTTTCGATTTTTCCTTCTTTTTACTTGGAGTAGCATTGATTACTGGTGGCTGTTTCAGGCGGAGCTAAAGTCGTGACTTTACTTTCTGTTTTTTTGGAAGAGTTTATTTCAATTTAGCTGAAAAAGTTTTAGCTCAGAACGGAATCAAAACGGAAAAATGGCATCCAAAATTTATTTTATCTGAACATCCGCTTTCTTTATTTTGAATCTGAAAAATAAGGTTTGAGGATCATAATTTCAGATAACCAGATTATTTCAAATTGCATTATGCTGATTTACAGACCATTTTTGGATATCCAATCTAAGAGAATCGTTTAATCTGAGAAATATTTATTATTTTAAAGACTAGCATTT
>CAZFSC010000228.1:0-3438 GCA_964521585.1 uncultured Limnohabitans sp. | reverse complement strand
CTTGATGGGTGAGTATCTACAACTTTTTCATCCTGAAAATGGCCCTCAGCGCTTAGGGGACAAAGCTTTTGCATTTGCCAGATGGTCTGAAAATGAAAAGCTGATTATTGCTGCCAATTTTGATGCTCAAAATCCACTTTTAGCCCTGATCAATCTTCCTCAGGATTTGATCAAAACCTGGGATCTCAAGGATGGCGACTATACCGTCACCGACCAATTGGGGAATGCAACCGCAAGCTTGCAGGTGAAAGACGGCTATGGGTATTTCAATTTCCGGTTGGAAAAGCTGGAATCAGGGATATGGAAAGTGAGTTTGAAATAAATTAGCCAATTTTATGCCTCGAAAGAAGAAGAAAACGTCCAAATGGCTTGGACTGGTCATTCTTGTGGTATTACTTTTTGGAGGGTCATTTTACTTGATTTATAATACCTGGCGAAAACTTCACGAGATCCCCTATTATTCCAATCAGCCACTTTCCGAATTTGAGGACTTGAAGTTCAATTATGTATTCCGGACACATATCGACGGGTTGTTGGGTATTGATATTTCCCAATACCAGGGTAAAGTAAACTGGAGAAAATTTGATCAAACCATTAAGGGAATAAGGATAGATTTCTTGATTTTGAGGGCGACTATGGGCGACGATCAGGACAATCTTTTTGCTTCCAACTGGAGCGCTATTGATACGATGAATCTTGCCAAAGGCGCTTACCATTATTACCGCCCAAACCAAAACAGTACCAAGCAGGCTGAAAATTTTATCCGGCAGGTAAAGCTCGAAAAAGGGGATTTTCGTCCGATACTTGATATCGAAAAACAATCTTCCATCCAAAGCAAGGAGCGGCTGCGCGAAGGCCTGCGCAACTGGCTGAGAATCGTCGAAAATCACTATGGTGTCAAGCCGATTATTTACACCGGAGATGCATTTTTTGAGCATGTGCTCAAAGGCCATGGATTTAAGGATTACCCGCTTTGGGTGGCCAATTATAATCCTGTGATGGCTCCGAAGAGTGATTACTGGGTGATTTGGCAGTTTTCTGAAAAAGGGAAAGTAGCTGGAATTCCGGAAAAGGTAGACTTGAATCTGATGCGGGGAGGAGAGCGAGTATTGAAAAATCTCCTGATTTCCGAATAATTGGATATGATTTTCAAAGCAGTTAAATTCCAGTTTTATGCCTGCTTATGAAAAACATTCCGCTCCTTCTCTGCCTATTTTTATTCAGCTTTCAATCCTACGCTCAGAAAAAACAACCCAATATCCTCTTCCTGATTGCTGATGATTGGTCCTTTCCACATGCTGGTGTTTATGGAGATCAGGTGGTACGTACGCCCACTTTTGACCGGCTGGCAACAGAGGGAGCACTTTTTACCAATGCTTACACCGCCTCGCCTTCCTGCTCTCCGTCGAGGGCTTCTATTCTTCTAGGCCACTATCCACACCAAAATGGTGACGGCGGAAATCTTTGGTCTGAGTTTCCTAATGCCCATCCAACCTATGTTCAAATTCTGGAAGAAAACGGTTATCTGACTGGATCTACCCGCAAAGGCTGGGGACCGGGAGAGTTTAAGGTGACTGGTTTTGAGCAAAATCCTGCCGGAAAAAGCTTTGCCAATTTTAAGGCATTTCTAAAGGAAAGAAAGCCCGGCGAACCCTTTACTTTCTGGTTTGGAAGTTCTGATCCGCACCGAGACTATGTGACCAACACGGGAATCCAAACTGGGATGAAGTTGGAGGATGTAATAGTTCCCGGGTTTTTCCCGGACAATGATTGCGTGCGAAATGATATCCTGGATTACTACTTCGAGATCGAGCGTTTTGATAGAGAAGCAGGTCAACTCATCGCTATGCTGGAGGAAATGGGTGAACTCGACAACACCATCATCATGATGACAAGTGACAATGGCATGCCTTTCCCAAGGGCCAAAGCCAACCTCTATGACTACGGCACGCGCATGCCCTTGGTGATTCGTTGGCCGGAAAAAGTCAAGGCAGGAACAGTAGTTAATGATTTTGTGAATTTCGTGGACTTTGCCCCCAGCTTTGTAGAGGCTGCTGGTCTGGTTCATAACTCCATGTCGGGGCAATCACTTTGGCCGCTTTTGGCAGGGGAAAAACAAGACCGAGAGCGGGTTTTTCTCGAACGGGAGCGCCATGCAAATGTCCGAAAAGGTGATCTCTCCTACCCCATGCGGGGCGTCCGAAATCAGGACTACCTCTATATCTGGAACCCCATGCCGGAGCGGAATCCTGCCGGAGATCCGACAGTTCACCAGTCAGTAGGGCAATATGGCGATGTGGATCATTCCATCACCAAGTTTATGATTATGGCCTTGGAAGGAAAGACAGAGTCCGGAAAACCGGATCTATTTGAATTAAGCTTTGGGCTACGGCCGGAGGAGGAACTCTACGATGTGAAAAAGGATCCCTATCAGCTGCATAATCTGGCTGCTAACCCGGCTTTTTCCGAACTCAAAATTGCGCTTCGCCAGCAACTTTTAGCCTGGATGAAACAAACGAATGATCCTCGATTTGAGAACCCGAGATCCACTTATTGGGATCAGGTGCGCTACACGCCGGACTACCAGATGAAGGATATAGACTGGAAAAAACAGATAGAGGAATACCGGATTCGGCCACCTTTTGGTACGGTGAGGGGAATTCCCTGCTTGCCTAGTTCACAACAATAGCTTTTTCAGCCGAATCATACCCTATCCGATGGGTATTCACATACAGTGAATCTCCTGCTGTCGCCTCAAAAGGCCCGGTGTAAATCTTCCAAGTCTCGCTGCCTGATTTTCTCCAGCCGATCAATGCAGAGGAAGTTGGGCAGCTTAAGGTAACTTTCCCATCGGAAAAACTGACTTCAGCTTCAGCAGTGACCGGTGGATTTTCTGCTCCATTCCACATCGCTTTGACCATTTCCATTTCATTAATTTCACCCTTGTCCCCGTACTTCGCCACCCAGTCTTCATGAGCTTGGCGAAGCTCCACCAACTTTTCTGAATACTCAGGATTTTCAGCCAGATTATTGGATTCCCAAGGATCGCTCTGGGTATCGTACAGTTCTTCCTCGGGCTTACTTTGGTCAAACCAGCGTGCTTGATTGGCATCCAAAAGTCCTTTTTCATTCAAGTCTAGCAAATGAATCATCAAGGGATTCTGAAGGCGGTATTGAATGTTTTGGTAATTGGGCTTTTCAGGCATATAGTTTCGGATGTATTTGTACCGCCCATCGGATACTGCTCTCACCCGATCATACTCGCTGTCCATACGATCTCTGGCGGCATAGATATACTTTCGTGGCTTTGCTTTTTGCTCCCCAAGAAAGGCATGGCCTTGCATGGATTCAGGAATGGGAATTCCTGCCAAAGAAAGTAGTGTTGGCCCGAAATCCACAAAACTGATCAGTTCATCCGTCTTTGTCCCTCCTTCCAGC
>CAZFSC010000227.1:0-3487 GCA_964521585.1 uncultured Limnohabitans sp. | reverse complement strand
GTAAAAATACACTATTTTGCTTTTCATGTCCAAACGTTTATCAAAAAATTTTGCGTAATACACTTTTTTTATGATGAAAATCACTTTTCGGGAAAAGCTATCATAAATTTTGAGATAAAAACCTCCCTAATTAATGCATCAATTAGAATTTTTTACCTCAATCAAAAACCCCATTCTATTGGCAATTTTTGGAAATAAAAAGCCCTTTTTAAAATTACGACCAACCAATTTCCCTAACTTGAAATGTAACTTATCCCTCCTGCATGAAATCTTTACCCGAAAATCAAATCGATCCGACTGTTTTTTCAGACAGACTGTCAAAGCAAAAAAACACAGCATTGGCATGGAGGTCTTCTAACGCTCTGGTAAGGATCGATCGGTTAAAGAATTTAAAAAACTGGATTCAATTACATCAAGAAGATATTCAAAAAGCAATTTTTGCTGATTTTCAAAAACCCCCAACCGAAACAGATCTATCCGAAATCTATACCGTTACCTCAGAAATAAATCACGCCATCAAGCACCTCAAATCCTGGATGGGGGCTAAGTCGATATCCACCCCGATGACGATGATGGGTACCAGTGGCAAAATATATTACGAACCCAAAGGCTGCGCATTGATCATATCCCCTTGGAACTATCCTTTCAATTTAGCCATTGGCCCCTTGGTTTCTGCACTCGCAGCTGGCTGCACCGCAATCATCAAGCCCTCCGAGCTCACACCTAATACCTCGGATCTAATCGAAAAGATGATTTCCGAGCTTTTTGAAGAACATGAAGTTTCTGTTTTCCAGGGAGAAGCAGAAGTCGCAAAAGAGTTGCTTCAACTTTCCTTTGATCATATTTTTTTCACAGGAAGTCCAGCAGTGGGCAAATTGGTCATGAAAGCTGCAGCTGAAAACCTGACCTCTATCACGCTTGAACTTGGCGGAAAATCCCCGGCGATCATAGACCGAAAAACTGATTTGAAGGATACGGCTGAAAAACTAATCTATGGTAAATTCATCAATGCAGGTCAAACCTGTATCGCTCCTGATTATTTACTCGTGCACGAAGAAATAAAAGAGGAATTGGTAATGGAGCTTAAAGTAGCACTCAATAAAATGTATGACCCCAAATTTGAGGGAATCGAAAAAACTGACGATTTGGCCAGAATCATCAATGACAAGCACTTTTCAAGATTGGTCAACTACCTGAAAGATGCTATCCATAAAGGAGCAAAAATAGATTTTGGTGGCGCCCATGATGCCCCCACCAGATACCTTGAACCTACTCTCGTGAGTGATCTTACAGAAGAGATGGACTTGATGAATGAAGAGATTTTTGGACCCATATTGCCGATAAAAACTTTTGCAGAGCTTGAGGCGGCGATATCCTACGTTAATTCAAAACCAAAACCACTTGCCTTATATTATTTTGGCAACGACTCCAAAAATTCCGAAAGTGTAATCCGAGAGACAAGTTCTGGAAATGTAGTCATAAATGATTGTGTACTTCATTTTCTTGATTTGGAGATGCCCTTTGGAGGAGTAAACAACAGTGGCATGGGGAAAGCTCACGGTCATTTTGGATTTCTTGCCTTTTCAAATGAAAAGGGAGTTCTTAAACAACGGGTCGGAATCAATAACGCTACTCTACTCAGACCTCCCTATGGCTTGATGACAAAAAAAATAATACAATCTTTGATTAAGTGGTTCTAAATCTGGTGTATGAAAATTTTTCTTAGAGTTATCGTTATCTTCTTATTTCCGGTTTTCCTTTGGAGTTGTGAGAAAAATGAAGAAAATCCCAATAATACTGTATTGCCGGCAAAGGACCTCTTCAACCTCTCCTACGGCAATGCCTCAAATCAAATATTCGATATTTACCTTCCCGAAGGTAGATCCATAGAAGAGACCCCACTTATTATATATATTCATGGTGGGGGCTGGATTGAAGGAAGTAAGGAGGAATTCCTTCAATTCAGACCGGAATTCGAGAAAGAGTTTCCAGAATATGCCATAGCTTCTATCAATTACCGTCTTTACGATTTCATCACCGGAGCCAATAAATTTCCTACTCAGGAAAACGATGTCATTGCTGCCATCAGATTTATCCAATCTCAAACTGATAGCTGGAACATTTCCGACAATATTATATTGGCCGGTGCGAGTGCAGGGGGGCATCTGGCATTACTGCATGGCTATAAGCATCAAAGCATAGGCAACATACAGGCTGTAATCGCATTCTTTCCACCTACTGATCTCACCGCTCTTTATTCCCATAACCAAATTACCGCGCTTGGCCTGAATGCATTGCTAGGCGGGAGTCCTCAGGAAAAAACTAATTTATACCGAGAATCCAGTCCCATCAATTTTATTACTTCGGAAGTTGTTCCTACCATATTTTTTCATGGAACCGCCGACAATGTGGTGCCAGTATCCCAGAGTGATCTTTTGGCAGACAGACTGGACCAGCTCACCGATCGATATGAATATATCCGAATTCAAAACCAGGGACATGGATTCACAGATGCCATCTATTCCGATTCGTTCAGGGATGCTGCAAATTTTCTGGATCGATATTAAAATGAAAAAACCCGGACCGAGCCGGGTTACCAATTTCTTTAGACTCGCTGGAGTCCCGTAGAATGTGCCATTTCTTTAATGGCATTTACTACATTTTCGGAGGGTTGAAGTTGGATTTGGTCCATTTGCTCTATTGTGCTCAGCAATTCTATGTATTCTTCCATCAGTGATTGGTCACTGTGCAAGGCTTGCACCAAGAGTTCTTTTTCTACCTCCTTCATTTCCTGATAGACATATCTGATCAGGTCATTTTGGGTAAATTGTTTTGTCATAGGCAACGTTTAATTGTTTCATTTTTTTTCTAAGATGTATTAAAGCATATCGCATTCTTCCCAGCGCTGTATTGATACTCACGCCAGTTTGATCCGCGATTTCCTGAAAACTCAAATCCAAATAATGACGCATAATCAAAACTTCCTTCTGCGCTTCGGGAAGTTCCTCAATTAAGCGCTTGACAAGCTCAATACTATCCTCCCGGATCTGCCTGTCCTCCACATTTTCTTCAGCAAAGCGAAGAGAATTCAACACATTCGAGCCATCCTCCATCACAATGGTAGGGTAGCGTTTAGCCTTTCGAAAATAATCGATCGCCAAGTTATGCGCTATCCGCATGACCCAAGGTTGAAACTTCCCCTCCTCATTGTATTTATCCGAATGCAGTGTATTCACTACTTTGACAAATACATCCTGAAGCAAGTCTTCCGCAACTTTTTGATCCTTTACGATCAAAACAATGGTAGTATAAATTTTGCTTTGGTACCGATCTACTAAAAGATCAAAGGCAGCATCACTGCCATTTCGATACTGAGCGATCAATTCGCTGTCCTTAGGACCTATTCGCTTACTCATCTTATAAGTTGGTTTATGATAAACGTAGAGGTCTAGGCCATAGTATCTTTTTAGGGTGAATAAAATATAGA
>CAZFSC010000226.1:0-3550 GCA_964521585.1 uncultured Limnohabitans sp. | reverse complement strand
ACCAACCATTTACCCCCTTCCAAGCCTCTCAGTCCACTTTTTTACTGATTCACTATCATCAGACTGTATTTAAATTATTGAAATTCAATAAAATATGAATCAATGTGGACCTAATACCGTTCTATTAATACTGAGGTTAACTGCCCTATGATGGACCCCTTTTCCTCAAGAATAATCCTGAAGATCAGCATTTCATAATCGGTCAAACCGTTTTACCAAAGGAGCCCAACAGTAAATGACGGTGGGAAAATACGATGCAAAGATCTGCTATTGCACCTTTCACCGTTGCTCCTAAAAAGAAGGAATCGACGCGATTCGAACCTGAAATAATTCATTGAAACTCCCTAGGCTTTTGACACGATCGAGCCCTAAAACAAAAAAAAATACCTCATGAAAATTACAAGAAGTTGGCGGGAGCAAAAAGTGATGCTCAAAAGAAGGTTCTCCAATCTATTGGATATCGACTTTGAATATCAAGAAGGTGAACGCGAACCCATGATGGAGCGACTCTCTCTGAAACTAGAGAAAACAAGAGATGAACTCGATTTGCTATTTGCTGAACTGCAAACCTATTAATAAGAAACAACAACTTTGAAAACAACTATGCTTCACGAGGATAGGGTTGGAGGAGTTTAAACCTAAATCCTAATGAAACATATTAAATTCCAAAAATCAGTAAATACTGATTTCTCAAAAACACTCCATGATCGAGTGAATGAATATTTTACAGCCAATCAGACCAAAAGGTATGGAGGGCGCCCAATGGTCATCAAAACCATTTTTATGCTTTCGCTATTCTTTATTCCCCTTGGCTTTATAGGTTCTGGGCTAGTCCAAAGTGTCTGGCTCCTTTTTGCCTTATATATCCTGAGTGGGCTGGGTATGGCAGGTATAGGAATGGGCGTCATGCACGATGCCATTCACGGGTCTTATTCCAAAAACCCAAGGATCAATAAATATCTGGGCTATACGATGAACCTGATCGGTGCCAATGCGAGCGTGTGGAAAGTGCAACATAATGTGCTTCACCATACCTATACCAATATTGAGCACGGAGATGATGATATCAATGCCCCGTTTTTTCTGCGCTTTTCTCCCAACGCCAAGCGCTATTGGATCCATCGTTTCCAGCATTTCTACATCTGGTTTTTCTACGGTTTGTCTACGATCTCCTGGATTACCACCAAGGATTTTGTAAGAGCGCTTCGATACCGGAAAATGGGACTATTGAAGGGTAATTTTAAAAAGGTGCTGATGAAAATCTCCGGATGGAAGGTGCTCTATTATTCGTATGCCTTGATATTGCCGCTGATCATGGTGCCATTACCGGCTTGGATCATTGTGCTGGCCTTTTTGTCCATGCATTTTGTTACGGGCATTTTGATCAGTTTGATATTCCAGACGGCACATATTCTTGAGGAGACCTCTTTTCCCATGCCTGACGAGAAAGGAACAATTACCGATGCCTGGGTTACCCATCAATTGGCAACTACGAGTAATTATGCACCAAAAAGCCGAATTTTCTCCTGGTTGATCGGGGGATTAAATTTCCAGGTGGAGCATCATTTGTTTCCCAACATCAGTCATGTACACTACAGCAAGATCTCCAAGATCGTGTCAAAAACAGCGCAGGAATTCAAGATTCCTTATTTGGTAAACCCGAGCTTCTTTTCCGCTCTAGGAAATCATGTCAAGATGCTGCGGCAACTGGGAAGGGCGTAGAAATGCGGCTTTAGCCTGTAATGTTCCCAAGGTTTACATGAATGAATCAATGTACTCAGATCAAACTCCGCCTTACTTTTTTGTGAGGGGGAGTTTTTTTTTACCATTTCCCCAATTGTACGGGTGACTCAGAGGACAGGGAGTTTTCGCAGAATCCAATTTTTTAAACCACATCGTGATCATCATTTGGAATACATTGGTTGATGCGGGAGGAGGGAAACGGATTTATTTTACGGATTGAAAATCCTACGATCAAGATTCGACATTGCGAATGCTGAATAGCTGAATAGTAGAATCTTTTGTAATTCCTTTCAACTGGTCGTATTAATGGCATTATTTCTAAGTGAAAGGAAATTAGATTGTTTAATCGGTAATATTTTAAGCCATACATAGGAAAATCCAAGTATTTGTTCAACTTTTATATAGTTAAACCATCAAACCATTTACTATGAAAAACAAATTTTTCCCTTCCATCTTGTTTTCGGCGATTTGTCTCGTCTTTAGCTGGGGCTGTAATTCTAATCCAGCCGAATCAGAAGAACACAAAGCATTAGTAGCCGCTCACGATAGTATGGAAGCGGCACACGAAGAAATGGAAGCAAGTCACGAAGCAATGGAAACCTTGCATGCCCAGCTAGCTGCTGATCATCTGGCCATGGCAGGTGAAGAATTGGATAGTACACATGTGGCTATCGAAGCATCACACCGTGCGATTATGGATTCTCATGCAGCGTTAATCGAACAGCATGAAAATTTGATCGAAAGTCATGAGGCTCTGGAGCAAAGACATGCTAGCGGTGAGATCAGCATGGAAGTCATGATGGAAGATCACGAAGCTATGCAGGCTGAGCATGATACCATGGTAGCACAGCATGAAAGCATGGTCGCTGAGCATGAAAAGATCAAAGCTGAGCATGAGCAAATGAAGGCGGAACACGAGTCCGAATAAACCAGAATCCCTTTAAGAAGTAAAAAAAGCATGCCTTTCGGTGTGCTTTTTTTATGCTCTAAGGTCCAGTTGACGCAAATCCGTCAATTTGTAAAATGGCCAAAGGGTAAGGTTGGGATCAATGCCGTCGTCGCTCTAAGAAAAAAGCCATGTGTTGCTACCACCAGATCCTATTTCTAAGTGAAATTCAAGATCTGCCACCACTGTTGCGGGGTAAACATCGAAACAGATTGCTTCTCCCTCCTTCGTCCGAATAGTAATGACGCATATAGAATTTGATTAACTACTATTCCAAATAGTACCTGCGCGCACTGTTACCAAAACTGTACGGGTGACGCAAAGGACCCTGAGTTTTGCAGAATTTTATTTTTTGAACAGCATAGGATCATCAATTGAAATACATTGGTTGATACGGGAGGATGGAAACGAATCTTTTTTGAAAAATAGTCCTCGAATGGTTCTTTGAAAACGCGATTGGGATAGCAGGATCATAGATGCGACCTATCAGTAGCCTCGGGTTTTAACCCGGGGTTAATAGATCGATTCCAAATTAAAAAGCAGCTTATTTAAAAAATATTTTAAAGCTAAAAATGCCCTCTAAACCTAAATTCAAAGGTTTTGTAAATACCTGATCTTAAATTTGATACATTCCAAACTAAAGGGTATTGCTTTTTATAACTAAAATTATTTACTTTCTGAAGTTTTAAAATTATTCTTTTATTTAACCTTCAATTTTTATGGAAAACAAAATTTCAATTGAGATTCCAGCAGCGGATCTCGTGGCGATCAAGGATGCTATTGCAGTATTGCAGGCTAAACTCAGTCCTTTCCTAATTGCCCTCACTCCGGAACAGCGTAAATCGCTGAATAAGATGGGGG
>CAZFSC010000225.1:0-3584 GCA_964521585.1 uncultured Limnohabitans sp. | reverse complement strand
CAGATCCAAATCCCCGTCTCCGTCCCAGTCTTCGGCGAGAATAAATGAGGTAGGAATAGTTGGAAAATAAGTCTCCAGCTTTGAGAAATTGCCTTTACCATCATTCAGGTAGATCCTGTCGGAGTAGCGATAGTCTCCCATGGCAAACTCCAGACTACCACTTGCTACTACCAGGTCTGGGTAGCTATCTCCATTCAGATCGTGAAAATAGCCTGCTACGTCTTCAGATTCCAGGTCAGGATCAAATACGGATTGATTGGATTTAGTGAATTTGCCTGTTTCGGTCTGTGTCAAGAGGCTTGAGGGTGTTCCTTTGGCACCGGGGATAAAAAGATCATCCAGACCGTCTCCATTGATGTCAGCAATAGCAGCCTTTGGACCTTCGCTGCTGATCATCCAGAACCGAAGCCGGTCTCGGTCGAAATCCACGAAATCGCTCTCTATGACTTGGATGGGGAATTCCAAGTCTGTTTCTTGATAGGAAAGAGAATGGGAGTGATCCGTTTTTTCTAAAGGTTTTGTTTGGATTTTCTCAGGAATGAGCAACTGATTAGTTTTTACATTTTTTAAAAGTGTCAGTTCATCATCCGGCCAGAAGATTTGGATCGAGTCCAGCTGACTGATTTCACCCAAACCAAAATGAAGTTTTTGATCTACCGACGACATGTACCCTTTGACTGGCTGAAATTCCTGAAAGAACGTTTTATCTCCACTGTAGCAAATCACTTTTGCTCCAAAGGCACTGCGAAGATCAAGTTGCAGATAGTTCCCGGCTTGATTTTCCAAAGTCATATTTTGGTAGATAAACGCCCGTTCGTTTAGGTTATTGACAATCAATTCTAAATCACCATCATTGTCCAAATCCCCATATACTGCACCCGTACTGAAGGTGAATTGATCCAATCCACTGGTTTTGGCCTGATTTTCAAATTCCCAATTCCCCAGGTTTTTATACCAATAATTTTGCTGGGGAACGGAAGGGAATGCATCTATCATCCGGGTCAACAAAACCGAGTCGGCACGAAATTCATTGATGTCCTCTTGGTTATTGACATAGAAGTCCACAAAATCAAAGTCGGTTAAATCTTTGACTATTCCGTTTGCCACGAAAATATCCTTGGATCCATCATTATCCGCATCAAAAATCAAAGCTCCCCAGCTCCAGTCGGTTGCATGCACTCCCGCCTGACGGGATACTTCCGTGAAGACAGGTAATTCAGATCCGGGTCGAAAACCCAGATTTCGCTGCAGGGTATTTCTGGTGAATTGACGATGATAGCCTGCTGCCTGATTTGCCTGCGCTTTGTCCCATTCCTCGAAAGGAGTTTTTGTCTTGACTCGGGCCAGATCTTCGGGGAGCATTTCGGTGACGAAAATATCCGGTCTGGTATCATTGTCCAGATCCGCGATATCTGCCCCCATAGAACCAAGGCTGATTTCCGGTAAAAGTTCGGGAAGCATTTCTTTGAAAGTGCCGTCCTGATTGTTGATATAAAGGTAATCGCGCTCAAAAAAATCATTGGAGACATACAAATCAGGCCAAGAATCATTATTCAGGTCTGCAACCGTCACTCCCAATCCATAGCCGATAGCACTTCCATATATACCTGCAGCTTCGCTTACGTCGGTAAATTTATCCCCATCATTTCGGTAGAGTTTATTTCCTCCTTGCGGATCCCGTTGTTCCCGCTGTCCTATCCGCAGATCATAGATTCCAACGGACCTGCCTGAATTGCTGAGTAGATACATGTCCAGATCGCCATCTTTGTCAAAATCAAAAAAGACCGCATGCTGGGAAAGGCCTGAATCTGCGAGGCCATAAGCCTGTGATTGCTCCAGAAAAGTCAGATCGCCCTGGTTGATGAAAAGCTCATTATGTCTTTTTTCTCCTCCCGCAGGCCCGGATTTACAGACAAAAATATCCAGAAGTCCATCATTGTTGATATCCACCATACTGACTCCAGTGGACCAGACGCCGGCAGAGTTGAGTCCTGCTGATTCGGTGATATCTTTGAATTTGAGGTTGCCCTCATTTAGATAGAGCCGGTTAGAAGTTTGATTTCCTGCAAAAAGAATGTCAAGCAAACCATCATTATTGATATCCCCGAGGGCTATTCCGGCTCCGTTGTAGAAATTTCGAAAGGTGTATGGATTTACTTCCTCTGTGTAATTGAGATCATTTCTGAAGTCGATTCCCGTTGATTCTGACGA
The DNA here is from genome assembly GCA_964521585.1 of uncultured Limnohabitans sp. Taxonomy (GTDB): domain Bacteria; phylum Bacteroidota; class Bacteroidia; order Cytophagales; family Cyclobacteriaceae; genus Algoriphagus. The sequence continues at coordinate 1,373 of CAZFSC010000225.1, read as the reverse complement.
GAGGATTTTAAAAAGTGTAGCTGGTTTTGACTTCTCCTGGGAACAGGAAAAAAGAAGGATGAAAATCAAGATGATCGGATTTTGATGCTTCTTCATGATGATTTTAAAAAAAAGGAAGTGTACAAATGTACACTTCCCTACATATAACAGCCTGATTAAATTCGATTAATAACCCGGGTTCTGAACTAAACTAGGATTGGCGTTGATCTGCTGTAATGGAATTGGAAACAAAGCTCTGAAAGGCTGTGATTGTCCTTTTTCCCACCATGGCTGATTCCACTTTCCAAATCTGATCTGGTCAGTTCTTCTGGAAGCTTCCGCAAACATTTCAAATCCACGCTCATCGTAAAGTGCATCCAACGTCACGGTAGTAAGAGGAGCTACACCTGCTCTAGTTCTTACCTGATTGATTGCAGTAAGTGCCACAGCATTTTTGCCTTGACGGAAAGCAGCTTCAGCCTTGATCAAAATGATATCTGCTAATCTGATTAGTGGATAATCATTGCTCAAACTGGAAGCAGCACCGGTGGCGAACTCGAATTTACCTACACGTACTCCCGCTTGTCTGAAAGCATTTGGTGCAAGCATGTTGATACGAGGGGTGAAAGTCAATGGAGGACCATCAGGATCATTTGGTTCGGCAGAGATGTCATTCAAACGAGTTCCGTCAGATGCAAATTGTGGGCCTTCCAAAAATGAGGCTTTTCTCACGTCAGCATCATCGAATCTATTGTAGAATTCTTCCAGAGAAGCATAACCGTTCCATGGCTGCTCTTGAAGATTGTAAGTTTGCTGACTTAGGTAATGCAGCGTCATCTGCACTAAGTTAAATCCCTGCGCATTATTCTGATCGTAAGGAAGGGTCAGAATATTTTCAGTAGAGCCCCCGTTTCTAGTTGCGAAATTTGCAAAGAAATTTGAAGTCAATGAATAAGGCCCGGCGATCACTTCATTAGCTGCTGCTTCAGCATCTGCCCATCTTGGTGTACCGGTATAGATTTGAGCATTCAGATACAATTTTGCAAGAATGGCCTGTGCACTGTAATAGTTAAGGGTAGTTTTGGTATCTGCCTTTGGTAGAAGGGCGATATTTTCCTTCACCGAAGTTTCAATGAAATTAAAAACTTCCTGACGGCTATTGTTGGTAGGGGTACCACCGATTGAGTTTTCAGTAACGATAGGTACATTTCCAAAACTGTCGATTAACCAAAGGTAAACCAGTGCTCTTAAGACTTTTAGTTCAGCATTCAAGGCTTCCACATCTGGATAGGAGATGATCAAGTTATTGATCTCACCAATTGCGGTATAGCAGTAGTTCCAGGAGTTGTTGAATGCTTCATCCGAAGGCTGCCAGGTATGTCTGTGCATTCTTA
>CAZFSC010000224.1:0-3699 GCA_964521585.1 uncultured Limnohabitans sp. | reverse complement strand
GGTTCCTTTACCCCGTTAGCATACGAAGTCAACTTTTTAAAAGTAGGGGGAATGCCCTATAACTTATTTATTGCTATACCTTTTGTATCTACACTTGCCCGATTTGGTCAAGTATATGCACCTTTGGTAACTTTTATTTTTTTGATTCAGGTATTCTATCGCACCAGCGGCAGCACAATTCTACTCAGATTCTTACCTCCATGGTGAATCGAGTTGGTGGCCACGATGCCTTCGGTTTCATCGTAAGTATTTCCTCCGGTATTCATATTCCTGTCAAAGCGGGGAAAGTTGGAACTGCTGACCTCGATCCGGATTCGATGGCCCGGCCCAAAGTAATTTGAGGTGCTCATGGGAGTCATTTTGACTTCATAGACTTTTCCGTTTTCCATCCAGACTTCTTTTTCATAGCCTTCCCGGTAGCGGACCCGCTGGATAGTTTCGTCAAGATTATAGGCTTTCCCGTCAGGATGTACATCAATCAGTTTGATGGTGAGATCGGTGTCTTTCACATCGGAAGAGAGGTAAAGATAGGACTCTATGAATCCAGAGACTTCTATTCCCTCTTCCAAAGGATCAGAAGTATAGACCAGGATATCTTCGCGCATCTCCATTTCGGATTGATCGAAAGATCCTCCGGTGACTGCGTTTCCGGTACAGCAGACATTTCCTCCATAGGATTCTACCGGATTCATCGGATCGTATTTGAATGTATCCGGATTGTCTTTTTTAGGTTTTTTTGGAGTAAGTTTTCCGGTTCCTAGTCGGGTATTTGCCTTTCCGTCTGAATCCAGATACATGGTAGTCATGACCGCTTCTGCCGGGGGCCAGACATCCGAACTTTGCCATTTATTGGCTCCCATGGTGTAATACTGAACCTTTGGCATTTCAGCCACAACCTCTGAAGATTCTCCTTTCAGCCACTTGTCAAACCATGCGGTAATCATCTCATCGTAGTTCAATCGCGCATCGCCCACGCTTAAGTCGCCGACTTTGGTATCAGCAGTAGCTCTGGTGTAGGAGCAATGAAGCACCGGTGCGATGACCAGATATTGATTGTTACGGGCCATTTCCGACACGGCATTTTGTCTTACATGATTGTAAAGGGCGATATTGGGACCAGCCGATACATCAAACCAGGATACAAACCAGAAGCTGGGCTTATCAAATGGCTGCTCATCATGATACAGACCTCCGCTAAACCATTTCGGATCATTTGGCTTTCGGGTGATCATTTCCTCATAGATGCCCTTGGGTCCTTTAGCCGCTTGGATGATATCCTGAATCGGAAGATGACTTAGGGCCTTCTTAGAGTCTATTCGCGGATATTCCGGAGACATGTCGTAAAACCGCTGCAATCTCAACAAATCCTCCTGTGCTATTCCTTTTGGCAGTTTGGGAGCCATCGGGTCATGCTGTACGCTGTAAAGCCAGTTGGTAAAGAGCATCTGCCCCGCACCTCCGCGATACCAATTGCCTTGTTCCCAGAAATCGCCGACTTTTCCTACGCCGGCTCCGTATCCCTGGGGTACCAAAGCTGCCAGAGCAGGATGATCCAGCGAAGCCACGGCCATTTGCCATTCGGCAGTGGAGGAGCATCCTAGTGTGCCTACTTTCCCGTTGGACCAGGGCTGCTTGGCCATCCATTCGATCGCATCATACCCATCGGTCAGCGGCGTGCCCAAAATATCCCATTCTCCTTCGGAGAAATAACGTCCTCGTTCATTTTGAACTACATAGGCATAGCCTTTTTTGACCCAGGAAAGTGCGGTTTCCATGGTTCTGGTATTCATTTCACCGTTTCCCCAGGTATTGAAATTGTAGGGAGTCCGGGAAAAAATGATGGGTACTTTTTGATCTCCCTTTGGGCGATAAATGTCTGTAGCGAGCCTGATTCCATCCCGCATAGGCATCATGACCTTTTGGTCCACAATTGCCACCTCATCAAGTTGCTCCAAAATGGATTTCTCCTGAGCCCATGCAGAAAAGCAGAGCAAACTCAGGATCAGAAAGATTGAAAATCTCGAATAATTTTTCATAGTAAATCGATCGTGTAGAAATGGAAGATAGTAAGGAAGGCAAACATTCGGTAATTATTTTTTTAAAATACAGAAAGAGGATTTTTAATGGCTTTAGTTTGATTGGGAATATAATTTTGGACTTTCAAACCTCAGATTGCCACGGAAAAACCGGGTAAGAATCAAGGTCATTTCAGTTATTCCTTTTGTTTTCCTTTTGAAGTCCTAAATTTGCAAATTCAAAGATTAGCTACACATGAGCGAAAGTACTACCAACACCCTGAGTACTTGGGTGGAAGTTCCCAAGAATTCTGATTTTACCATTTACAATCTTCCGTTTGGGGTTTTTAAGAATAAGCGACTCAGTCCCAGAATCGGTATTGCGATCGGGGATAAGATCGTGGATCTGAGCATTTTGGACCAGGAAGGATTTTTTGGAGAAATGTTTTTGCCGGAGGGAATATTCCTGAAAGATTCCCTGAATGAAATGATTTCCTTGGGGAAAACAAGTACCCGTAAAATCCGGGAGCGTGTTCAGGAGTTGCTTTTGGCAGATAACGAAAAACTCCGTGATCATTCGATCCGGGGAAAAGTCATGGTCAACCGGAAGGAAGCAGAAATGCTTTTACCGGTGAAAATCGGAGACTATACAGATTTTTACAGCAGCATCGAGCATGCCACCAATGTGGGAAAAATGTTTCGGGATCCGGAAAATGCCCTGCTGCCCAACTGGAAACATCTGCCAGTAGGCTATCACGGAAGAGCTTCTTCCATTATTCCCTCGGGAGTACCGATTCACCGTCCCAAAGGCCAGTTTAAAGATCCGGATATGGAGACGCCTTCATTCGGTCCCAGCCGAAGATTGGATTTTGAATTAGAATTGGCTTTTATCACCGGGAAGTCTACCAAGTTGGGCGATTCGGTCAGCACAGCTGAGGCTGATGATTACATCTTCGGATTTGTATTGTTCAATGACTGGTCTGCCAGAGATATCCAGGCATGGGAATATGTACCGCTCGGCCCGTTTCTGGGAAAAAGTTTTGCCTCGTCGATTTCACCTTGGGTAGTGACCCTGGAAGCTTTGGAATTATTTCGTACCGCAGGCCCTGTGCAAGAACCCGAAGTACTAGATTATCTAAAATGTGAGAAGCCCGGAAATTTTGATCTGAAATTGGAGGTGTTCATTCAGCCGGAAAACCAGAAGGCAAGTAAAGTAGCCACCTCGAATTTTAAATATATGTATTGGAATGTCGCTCAACAATTGGCACATCACACAGTCAATGGTTGTAATATCAACGTAGGCGATATGATGGCTTCCGGTACTATTTCGGGACAATCTCAGGATTCCTATGGTTCTATGCTGGAGCTTTCCTGGAAGGGCACGAATCCCATTAAACTTGAAACCGGTGAAGAACGCAAATTCATCGAGGATGGCGACACGGTGATCATGAAAGGCTATGGAGAAAAAGACGGGATCCGGGTAGGATTTGGTGAGGTTTCTTCTAAGGTTTTACCTGCTAAATAGATAGTCTACAGTCCACGGTCGACGGTCCATAGTTGACGGCATGTACGCCGGGGAGTAAATGGTACAAGTGAGATTGTTTTAAGTTTCTCTGCGTCCTCTGCACCTTTGCGGTAGCATTTTTAAAAAAAGATATTCTCAACACGGAGACACTCAGGTCGG
>CAZFSC010000223.1:0-3715 GCA_964521585.1 uncultured Limnohabitans sp. | reverse complement strand
CAAATCCAAACCATCTGCAACAATGTCAAAAATTTCGCTATTCTGGGTTTCACTTATTACTATTAAACCATTTAAATTTTTGGCGTCATCTGCCATTAATCCATCAGTAACCCCGGCAAACCAGACAGATGGGCCAAAGGTGATTTCAGCAATAGCCGATTGATTATGGGTAAAGCTGCTTTAAAGCGATCTTACGAAGAAAGCACTGGTGTGAATTAGAATTCAATGATTCCAGATTGAGTATTTCCAGGTAATCCAGTTGATCATTCAGCTGGATTTTATTTCAATGCGTGGGCAATAATATTTTACTAAATCAATTTAGACATTACCCTTCTTGGACGGCAGTTATTGTTTTATGAATATCCCCTAATTTGCCTGTATTGTGACTCTAACTCCTTGCTTCAAACAGATGAAAGTAGCATATTCTCAGATCATAGCGATTGTATCAATGCCCATTTCAGGTGAATCTCTGAAATGACTAGGGCAAATTCCCAAAACATTCATTTCCTGAATGTTAGATCTAGATTCGATTTCTAACAGGGGTACTATATGGAAAATCAATCTTTATGGGATAATGTATGTCAGGCAGAACAGTCAGGTATCTAAGCAAGTAAAGTTTTCTTAATAGTGAAAAAGAACGTACTTCCTTTGCCCTCCTCCGACTCCACTCCTATTTCTCCACCCATTCGTTCCACACTTTTCTTGACCATCGCCAGCCCCATACCGGTTCCCTCGTATTTCTCGGAAACATTCAGACGTTTAAACAAATTAAAAACATTCTGCTTCTGATTTTCTGCAATCCCAATCCCGTTATCTTTTATCAAAATGGTAAAATAAAAATCGTCTTCCTTTAAATCAATCGAAATAACAGGTGTTGTGGCAGGCGGAACAAACTTAATTGCATTGGAAATAAGGTTTTGAAATACTTGTATCAAACCGGTAGCTGAACCATTCACACTTGGCAATTTTACACAGGTGATCTGTGCATTTCTTTCTTCAATATTTATCGAAAGGATCTTTTTTACTTCTGATAAAACCTCATTCAGATCTACCAATTCAATGCTGCCTAAATCGGAGGATTGATGATATTTCAAAAGATCTTTCATCATATTGCTTAGCCGATTGGCACCATCCAATGCAAAATTCAAATAAGTTTTCCCTTTCTGGTCCAGGGTTTCCGAATAATTTTTATGGAGTAAGGCTAAAAATGAATTCATCATCCGTACCGGCTCCTTCAAATCATGTGAAACCGAGTAGGTAAATAAGCTCAAGTTTTCATTTGCAGTTTTCAGTTCTTCATTCAATAATTCAATTTTACGGTTTTTGAGCATCAACTCACGCTGGTTGTTGACCAATTCACTGTTGAGGGACGTGAAATCATTCAAGAAAGCTTGATTAATTATTCGTTTCTCATCTTTGCCCAGCCTTTTACTCTCCTCTTTTTCAAATAGCCTGATTTGGTTTGCCTGCTCCCGATTGATTACCATTATTTCTTCCAACGCTTTCTCAGCAGCAGTCAACTCGGTATTTCCGCAGAGCAGCACGGTATCTTCCAATAGATAACCTGAAAACATGTATTTGAAGTGTTTATCCTTATGGATCAGGACAATAATGGTATTTTCTCCCATAGATTTTTCCTGAATAGAGTTCCAAAAACCATCCATTTCTTTTTTAGAATCCGGAGAAACAAAATCTTTCAAATCAGCTGGAAGCTTGATATTTTCCAAAAGTGAACCGCTGTCCAAAAATATTTCTTTCAACATCCCCTCTTTGGCACAGGCGAGAATTATCTTATTCTCATTGGTTACATTTTCCATTTTATTGATTTACCAATTCATTCGCCCTTGTGATTGCCTGATTCGCATTTTGGGCATATGCGTCTGCGCCTACTTTTTTCCAGAGATCAGGGATCGTCAGAAATGGATATCCGCCTACCATTATTTTCAAATGACTTAACTCCTTATTGCTTCGGATTTTCTTGATTAGAGAGCCAACTTTGCTCACATGGGTTGGAAGGGAAACTGAAAGTGCGAGTAAATCCGCCTTGTGCTCGATCAACGCTTCCTGCAACTGATTATCCGGCATGTTAGCGCCCAGGTAATAGGTGTCCCAGCCATCCATTTCAAAATAATCAGTGACCATCCGTATCCCCATCTCATGTAATTCACCTGCGGCCGAACAAGCCACCAGCGTTTTTCCCTTTCTGGCTGAAGAAAATATAAATTGGTACACGCCTGCCATGATTTGTTGGGTTGCGGCTGTGCAATAATGCTCGTGGGCCACAGTGATTTGATTGATCTGCCATAATCGGCCCACCTCGTATTGTGAAATCTGAAAAATATGCTGGTAAATATCTTTTACTGGAATATTCTTTTGAATCAGATCTGAAATCAAAAGCCTTGCTTCATTTCTTTTTCCCTCCAACAAATAACCCAGATAGGCTTCAACTTCATTCTTAAGCGGATTATCATCTGCGATATAGGATATGCTTTCTTTGGAACTGTCTTTCAATTTTATTTTGGAAGCATCTACATATGCTTTGGTACCATCTGAGAATTGGCTGCCCATAAGTTCATGAATGGCTTGCTGTAAATAATCAAGATTATCATACAAATCAGTCTTGGGAATATTTCTTGATTCGAGCATGGTTGCTGCCCAGAGAATGTAATTCACATACATTTCAGGGAGATTCATGGTCAATGCCTCAACCAGAAAATTGAGATTGAATACCGCATCCTCATAGCAACGCCGCTTGCTTTCTACTCCATATCGTTCTAGCAGACCTGGATTGCCTTCAAAGTGTAAATTGGTGATATGTCTGGCCAGCTCAGTGGATTTTTCTGCAAGCAATTGTATGTTTTGCGCAGTCATAATCAACTGGAAATATGTTCATATTTCGTTAGCTCCCAACTTTTGGGGACTAGTTTCAATCCTTTCGGGATATTTTGATGAGATTCCTTTAGATGATTGCGATGCCAATACTCAAAATCTTCTTCATTTTCCCAGTAGGTGATCAGGTGAATTTCTGCGGGGTTATTGATAGGACTTAAAACATCCAGTCTCACAAAACCTTTGGCATGCTCCACAAATCCAGGTCGGTTCTTAAAAGCGTCTTTCACCTCTTTCTCCAAACCATTTTGAATTTGAAATTTGCTAATAGCTGCTATCATGGGAAATGGGATTTGGATAAGATAAAAAATAGGAATACAAATGACTGATTACACTTAATTTGCTGAGGTGCTTTTTACAAAAACCGCTTTTGATCAAAAAAAGTGTGATGCGATTTTTGGAACGATGTAATCTACTTCAAAAGATCAATGGGCGCAAAAAAGTTCAACCTCAGTACTTTCGCCAATAGATTACTTTATGATAGCGTATCGGCTTTCTTTTTAATCCACATCTCAAGGACGAGTCACACGGAAAAAGAAAAATCCCTCTACCCCCTTTTGTAAATATTTGAAGTCCTTTTGAATATCAAAGACCAATGAGGAGTCGCATTGCTTTTCAACCTTTACATCCATCTTCCAATTTTGATTTCTTATTTGAATCCAAATCCAAACAGCAAAATAACCCGGACAGACTGCCTATTAAAACCAGCCTAACAAAGGATAATCAGAATTGTATAGCCCAGTTTTTTAAAGCTGGGCTTATAAAATGTAGATCAGTCCCAGCGATGGCGAAGGATATTATTTCTGAAAATGGATGTTGGTGCCAG
>CAZFSC010000222.1:1864-3779 GCA_964521585.1 uncultured Limnohabitans sp. | reverse complement strand
GTTTGGAGATTGAAAGTAAACTCAGTACATTTGTGGTTTCCGAGCTTTATGTAAAGGTGAAATTAGGAGGAATACGATATTCCGCCTTGGGGGAATTTAGAAGACCAGGGAAATTCGTGGTTTTGCAGGATAGAATGACCATTTTTGAAGCCATAGCCAATGCAGGGGATCTGACCCCGGTGGCGAAGCGGGATGAGATATTACTGGTTCGTCAGTATCCCGAAGGCACCCGGATCCATAGATTGGATTTATTGGATCGGCAGTTGATCGAATCTCCATTTTATTTTATCCAGCCAAACGACCAGATTTATGCCGAGCCGATGAAGGTTAGAGAGATTGGCGCTGGAGAGAATGCCGCCCAATCCCTGACTTTGGTGATATCCGCCATAACTGCCCTGGCCTTATTCCTGAATTTCTTGAAGTAATTCTTTATGTATAATAATTCTGTTAACACGCCGAATCCACAAGGTCCCTTCATGCCTCAGAAAGAGGACGAAATAGATTTAAAGGTACTTTTATTCAATTACCTGCAGTACTGGCCGATGATCGTGATCTGCATGTTTTTAGGAGTATTGGCCGCATTTCTCTTCAATAGGTATACTACCAATGTTTACAAAGTGGAATCCACTGTATTGGTGGTGGATGATAAGCCTAGTCTGGGAACAGACCTATTCGAATCAAGTGGGATGGGCATGCTCAATGGGAAAAGTAATATTGAAGATGAAATCGGGATTCTAAAGTCATTTACCTTAGCCGAAGAATCGGTACAAGATTTGAATCTGAATGTTCAGTATTTCGAAGAGGAATTTTTAAAAACCAAACAGGTTTACCTCAAAACTCCGATTCTGGTTACGGTGGACTGGAGCAAACCACAACTGGTTGGAGGAATGTTTCGAGTGGAAATAATCAATGAAGAGTCTTTCGAACTGGAGATTTTAGATGATGAATTTCGGGTTTTTAATCCCTTGGATCCATACTATAAGACCATTCCAGAAAATGAAGTTCAGCTTAAAAAAGAGGTTTATTCATTTGGAGAGTTGATTTCAGGAGAGAATTATACATTTATTGTAAATCAGGTTTCCGGTTTGCCGGGAGACGTGCTGCTTTTCAATTTTATTGATACGCCTTCTCTGGCCTTGAAATTCAAAAATGAGCTTGCAGTTTCTCCAATAAATAAACAGGCTTCGATTCTGAATCTCAGTATGGAAACTCCGATGCGAAAACTGGGAGAAAATTACATTAACAAATTGATGGAGATGTATTTGGTACGAGAACTGAATCAAAAGAATCGAGCCTCTGAAAGTACCATTCAATTTATTGAAAATCAATTGACAGGGATTTCAGATTCCCTTCGGTTTTCTGAAAATAAGCTTCAAAAATATAGAACTGAAAATCGGGTATTTAACCTATCAGAGGAAGGATCGGTGATTTTTGAGCGATTGCAGGAATTGGAGAAAGAAAAAGGTCAAACTCAAATAAACCTGCGGTATTACGAGACGCTGCAAACCTATTTGAATAATAATCAAAGTACAGAATTGGTTGCACCTTCTTTGATTGGCGTTTCGGATCCCTTGCTCAATTCCCTTGTAGAATCTCTGAGTACCTTGCAGGCGGAGCGGAATCGACTTACTTCTAACTTTTCAGACCAGGCTCCGGCAGTCCGGGAAAATGCTACCCGAATTCAAAATACCCGCAATGCTCTACAGGAAAATGTGAATTCAGCCATCCGAAATACGGAAAATGCGCTGGCAGATTTGAATAATCAGATCAGAATGATCGAGCGGGATGTCAATGCACTTCCTGAAACTGAGCGTAACCTATTGGGAATCCAGCGACAGTTTTCGATCAATGAAAATATCTATATCTATTTATTGCAAAAGAAGGCAGAGGCAGAGATTACCAAAGCTGCCAATAT
>CAZFSC010000222.1:0-1854 GCA_964521585.1 uncultured Limnohabitans sp. | reverse complement strand
AATATGCCAAAGAATTCCGTTTTGGATTTTGCAAAAGCAGGGCAGGAGCCGGTAGCGCCAAAGCGCAGTTTGAATCTGCTGATCGGATTGATCTTGGGGTTGATTATGCCGATTGGTTTTATTACCGTGAAGGACTTTTTGAACACTAAGATCGAGGATCCAAAGGAATTGGAGAATCAGATAAAAGTACCATTGATTGGAATGATTGGCAGAAATACTTCTGAAAACTCCATTCCGGTATTGACCAATCCCAGATCGACTGTCACCGAATCATTCAGATCCCTGCGGGCAGATATGTCCTACCTCAGTCCAAACAAGGAAAAACTTGCTATCCTTTTCACGTCCTCCATTTCGGGGGAAGGAAAGACCTTTGTTTCCATCAATATGGCTTCGGTATTTGCCTTGATGGGAAAGAAAACCATACTGATTGGTTTGGATCTTCGAAAGCCAAAGATTGCTGAAGATTTTAATCTGGTCAATGATAAAGGGATGAGTACCTGTTTGAGTTCCAATACGCTTTGGAAAGATGTAGTCAAAAGCGCAGGGCACGAACACTTGGATTTGATTCTTTCTGGTCCCATTCCTCCAAATCCTGCGGAACTGCTTCTACAGGAAAAGTTTGGTCAGATCATCCGTGAGATCAAAGAAGAATATGATGTGGTGATTTTTGATTGTCCTCCGGTTGGATTGGTTTCCGAGACCAAGGAACTATTTGCTTTCGCAGACATCAATTTCTATGTTTTCAGACAAGGATACTCCATGAAAGGAAATACACAGATTCTAAATAATCTGGTGGAGAAAGGTGGGGTTTCCAAGATCTATGGTATTCTGAATGATGTGCACATCGACAAAGGCTATGGCTACGGTTACGGTTATGGTTACGGCTATGGATATGGCAACAATAGCTATGGCTATCACGAGGAAGTTCAATTGCCTTGGTGGAAGCGGGCATTGAGAAGAAGGTAATCGGGTACTGTTGTTTTGCTGTTCAGCATTTGAGATCCAAAAAATATCCCAATCAATATCGATCAGTTTTCAGATTTAGATTGATTTAGAATTTATAAATTCCTAATAAAGAAGCTCGGTGATTTACCGGGCTTTTTTATTTAGGTTCGATTTTTAATCCGAAAATGGGGTATAACAATAGCAAATAGAATCAAAGGATGGAAACGGCTGCGACTCCCCCTTGGTCTTTAATATCCAAAAGGAATCCAAAAATCTGACAAAGGGGGTAAGGGAGATTTTTTCATTCAATAATTTGACTACTCCGGGAAGAGCTTAGGAGATTTTAACTTTAATTTTGCATGTTGATGCAGATAAAAAAAATCGTATCTTAAATTTCGAATTAGGCCTAAATGTGAATTTTTATGGGATTCTTTGCCGGAAATATTGTACGAAAAGACCGTTATTTAGAAGGACTGGAATTAGAAAAAAGACTCAAAAAATTGGGTCAATTTTCTGACGGAGAAATTGAACATATTCAGGGAGCTACTGATATTCCAAAGGATCAAGTGTTGGATATTTTAGAGCTTATTTATGATCCTGAAATGAGTTATGATGAAAAAATAGAAATATTGGAAGAAGATCGATCGGCTACTAAGATTCTTTTTATTTTATCCACCATGAAACGTCAAAGCTAGTTTAAAATTCGTCGAGCGCGTCGTTTTAATTCCCTAGAAACGCTTGTTGTTTCACTCGTCTACTTCTCCTCAAGCAAGATTCTTGCATTTGCAAATATGATGATTCTCCCATGCGGGGGTAGATCCACTTAACTTACCTTTGGAAATTCCACTTCCTCCCTCGGAATAAAAAATCCTTTTATACAATTAGGATTGCGAACGCATACCTGAATAT
>CAZFSC010000221.1:0-3789 GCA_964521585.1 uncultured Limnohabitans sp. | reverse complement strand
GATCCTGCCTTCTTTATGATCTCCAGCTCCACACCCAAATCAATGATCTCACCAACTTTGGAAATTCCTTGGCCATACATAATATCAAATTCGACTACTTTAAAAGGAGGGGCTACTTTATTCTTCACCACCTTTACTTTGGTCCGGTTGCCTAAGATATTATCAGCACTTTCCTTAATCTGCCCGATTCGTCGAATATCAAGTCGCACAGAAGCATAAAACTTCAAGGCGTTACCACCTGTAGTGGTCTCAGGATTGCCAAACATCACACCTATTTTCTCTCTCAACTGATTGATGAAAATACAAGAACAACCTGTCTTATTGATTGCACCGGTCAGCTTTCTTAGGGCCTGTGACATTAATCTGGCCTGCAGACCCATCTTACTATCTCCCATGTCTCCTTCAAGCTCTCCCTTTGGAACCAAAGCAGCCACAGAATCTATTACTATAATGTCGATAGCTCCAGAGCGGATCAGGTGCTCGGCGATTTCAAGCGCCTGCTCCCCATTGTCCGGCTGGGAAATAAGTAGATTCTCAATATCGATCCCTAGCTTCTCAGCATAGCTTTTATCAAAAGCATGCTCAGCATCGATGAATGCGGCCATTCCTCCAGCTTTCTGTGCCTCGGCGATGCAATGCATGGTCAGGGTCGTTTTACCCGAAGATTCCGGCCCATAGATTTCAATCACCCGGCCCCTTGGTATACCCCCAATGCCCAAAGCGATGTCAAGCCCAAGTGATCCAGTGGAAATAGCTGGTATATCCTGAACTTTATTATCGCTAAGCTTCATTACAGTGCCCTTTCCGTAAGTTTTTTCAAGCTTATCGATGGTCAACTGAAGTGCTTTTAATTTTTCTGCGTTATTACTCATGAGTTTTCGATTAAAGAATCAATATTTAGGTGAATTTAGATAAACAACAGGTCCAAAACAAAGATGTGAGAAGCAATGTTTGGGATGCCCAAATTCGTAATTTTTATTACCTTTTGGCACCGTTTTTCGTAATACCTCTGGATAAACCCAGATTTCGTCAGGTATTGTCAAAGAATTCTATGTATCGAATCTTATTAGCATTTTTTCTTACCCTTTCTTTTATTTCTGCCAATTTATTTGCTCAGGAAATACCCAAAAATAATGCCTTCACCTTTGGGGAGGAATTAAATTTTGAGGTATCCTACGGCTGGTTAAATCTGGCCGATGCCAAACTTCAAGTGGCCAAAAGGCCTCATCTATACAATGGTGCTCCTCATTATAAAATAGATGTCTTTGGCAAGACCAAAGGCGCAGCTACGCTTTTCGGTAAAGTCAATGACAACTGGGGCACATTTCTGAATACCCAGACTATGCTTCCCTACAAATCCTACCGGCATATTGAGGAGGGAAAATACAGAAAGCATGAACTGGTCTACTTGGATCAGTTGAACAGAAAAGCCCGTGTCGAACTCTACGATAAAGAAAACAGGAATCTCAAAGAAGCCCGGGAGTATGATCTGAAAAGTGAAGTACAGGATCTTGTGAGTGGATTTTATTTCTTACGGTCACTAAATCTGTCAAATCTGAAACCTGGAGAGATAATTATGATCCGTGGATTCTTCGATAAGGAATTATATAACATAAAATTAATCTATGAGGGGACTGAACGGCTCGAAACCAATCTGGGACCAAAGGAAACCTATATTTTCTCTCCAGAAATCCCTCCTAACAACCTATTCCGGGGAAGTCATCCAGTGAAAGTGTGGGTCACTAAAGACCAGAATAAAATTCCTGTCAAAATCAAGGCAAATCTATTCCTGGGCTCACTGAATTTGGACATTGTTTCAGTGAAAGGATTAAAAAACAATTAAGTAACCTGCGCTTAACCCAACCATAACAATTCCAGACCCAAGAGTTTTTTTACTGCCCATTTCTACCAATGGCAGATTTTTATTTGGATTCAATGGGTAAATATTCATTAATTTTAAGCTTAACATTAAGAAATATCGAATGAGCGATAATCAAAAAATCAAGGTACTGGTCGTTGATGATGAGCCGGATATTGTTGAGATTTTAAAATACAATCTGCAAAAGGAGGGCTATGAAGTCGCGACGGCAGAGGATGGGGTGAAAGCAGTAAAAACCGCAGCAAAATTCCTCCCAGATGTCATTTTACTGGACATCATGATGCCGGTACAGGACGGCGTGGAGACTTGTCTTCAGATCCGGCAGATGCCAGAGCTCAAAAACACCTTTATTATTTTCCTTACGGCCCGGATGGAGGAATACTCCGAAGTGGCAGCTTTTGATGTAGGAGCGGATGATTACATTACTAAGCCCATCAAGCCAAGGGCATTGATGAGTCGGATTTCGGCACTTTTCAGAAGAGAGTCCAAGAAAGAGCAGGAGCAGGTACAGGTGAAAATAAAAGATCTGCTTATAGACAGGGGAAGCTACACCGTGAATCAATCCGGAAAAATAATAACACTGCCCAAGAAGGAATTCGAACTACTTTATTTCCTGGCCAAAAACCCCAATATCGTTTACAGTAGGGATGAGTTGTTACAAAATATCTGGGGAGCGGATGTCTTTGTTCTAGCCAGGACAGTGGATGTCCATATTCGGAAAGTTCGGGAAAAGATCGGAGATGATTATATTACCACCGTCAAAGGTGTAGGATATAAATTCGAATTAGAATAAAAATGCTTTCAAGTTCCCGTGGAATCTCATTGATATTGGCATTAGCCATTTCCGCTTTGGTCGTGGCTTTTTTGTCATTATTGGAGGAGTCTACTTTCATACTTTTATTGGTCGCCTGGGGAGTTTCATTTTCCTCTTCCTACCTGTTGATTTCTTTTACTTTGGAGTTTTTGGTTTTTAAAGAGATCGGAAACATTTATACCGTATTGGAAAAAATCCAGCGGAAAGACCTGTCGGAAATCAGTGAAAAAGGAAAAAAATCCTCGCTCTCTCCACTGCGGAAAATCAATAAGGTGATCAACTCTTACGCCATCGCCAGACAAAAAGAAATCGAGACACTTCAAAAAAACGAGGAATTCCGAAGAGAATTTATTGCAGATATTTCACATGAATTGAAAACCCCCATTTTTGCTACACAAGGCTACATCCACACCCTATTGGACGGAGCGATAGACGATAAGGCAGTCCGGATGAAATTTCTGAAGCGGGCAGCCAAAAGCCTCGACTCCTTGGATATCCTGGTGCAGGATCTGCTTACCTTGAATCAAATGGAAAGTGGGGTCATCAAATTTAATTTTACCGAATTTGATCTCAAAGACCTTCTGCTGGAGGTCATCGATCAGTTGGAGCATAAGGCTTCAAAGCGGGACATGAAGATCCACTTCGAATACGAACCTGAAAAAAGCTATTTAACTTCAGGGGATAGGCCAAAAATTTATCGCGTCTGCCAAAATCTAATCGTCAATGCAGTCAAGTACAATGAAGAAAAAGGGAAAGTTCAAGTAACTTTAAAGCTTCATAAAAATACCATTCAGGTAGATATCAAAGACGACGGGCAGGGTATTCCGCCAGAAGACATCAAGCGGATATTCGAGCGATTCTACCGCGTGGAAAAAAGTAGATCAAAAGAAAAAGGAGGGACAGGACTTGGACTGGCAATCGTCAAGCATATTTTGGAAGGCCATAAAAGCAAGATTTCCGTCACTTCGACACTGGGCAAAGGTTCTATATTTAGTTTTTCACTGCCTCTGGTGAAAGAAAAAGAGACCGGCCAGACTGTTAAAGCAGAACATCCCGCGTAAATAATCAAAATAACTTTATGCTCTATTTTTTATAG
>CAZFSC010000220.1:0-3833 GCA_964521585.1 uncultured Limnohabitans sp. | reverse complement strand
TATTCCTTTAAGTTTCAACGTTAAAAATTATAGACATAAATCCTATTTTTCGTCAGCTGAATAATTTTTGATCAAAAACAATAAACTTAATGGATAGAGTACGAATGACTTTTCAAATCATTTTGACCAATTGGGTTCACTTTGTTGGATTTTATCTAACTACCTATTTGAGCTTTATCTTATTTAGTATTCTAGGAATTCAAGACTTTACCAATGAGAATTGGAATGTAATCTTGTTTTTAAGTCCTCTAACAATTTCAATTCTTTTCTTTACTTATGGGCTCATCATTTTAGTATGGTTTTATATTTCGATTGCTATTTTAGATATAATTGCTTTCAATCTAATAAGAGAAAAAACTGTGATTATTTTATTTTTAGAATGGATTATTTTAATCCCAATTTTTATCAAATGGGCGTTTGAATATGAATATTGGCTGTGGATAACCTTAATTTTCTCATTCCTTGTTACCCAGTGGAACCGTGAGAGCAAAATTGAAAAAATAAAAAATCGCTTCCCATCTGTTTGAACTGAGCTTTGCTCCTTGCGGGTAGCTACCTCGAGATCCTATCCAATGGATTTCAATCCTGAAACATCGATAAAATCTGATGATAACACCTCAAAAATGAAAATCCTCAGCGGCTCTGCGGTGAATTAAATTCAACTCCCCAAAATCCGATACAATTCCAGATTGAGATAATAATCCCCTCCGCTGATTCTTCGCTTTTCACTCCCCTCCAAACCGATAAGAAATCCCAAATTGAACCGCAAGATTTCTATATCGAATTTCATCTTGAATTTTATAACCAATAGATGCTGCCAGCAAACTGGTCCAATAGTCATGAGGATGGTCAGAACGAAGATAGGTGGCTGAAAGGTTTATACTGAACTTTTTAGACAGCGAGTAGGCTACTTTGGTTTCGAGTCCATAAGCAAATTCCCGTAAGCTGGTCGGCACTGGTCCATCTACAGGAAATGGCCTGAGTGGAATGGCTGTGGTCTCTGAAATCTGATAGGTCCAGGAATAAAAAGGAAACTCCAGGTTATTTATCCCTGCCAAGCCAGTAAACCTAACCTCCAAGCGATGAATAGGCACACCATAACCCATTCCTATGTAAAAGAGACTAGCGCGATATGGGTCACTATCCAGTCTTCCCGGAACTTCAAATGGCAATCCGTTTAGATCAATTTCAGATTTAAAATTGGTATCGTAAAAGATCTGTTGTGGATGGGTATCTATGGAATGTTGGGTATTAAGATAATTTAGGCTAATAAAAACCGAAGAAGTGAGATGATAAGTTAGATTTAGTCCCAGACTGTAGCCCAATTCTGCTTGGCCTCCTTCATTTTTGAGAAATCCCTGAAATCTCTCTGGACTAGAGCCTGGCGGGACAGGTTCCAAGGATGGAGTGATAGAAATTTCCTCAAAATGGCCAACCGGTACAGCCAGTCCAGCGGAAAAACCGAATTCGATTTTTTCGAAGAATTTCTGTTGTGAAAAAGCTTCCGCTGATAAGATTGAAAGTATTATAAAAAATAGAGGAGCCTTATTCATTTTTTATCAATCTAGATTCCAAAACCACATCCTCACCTATTCTTACTCTGACAAGGTAATCTCCCTTTGGAAGATCCTGGATATCCACTTTTTCATCAGCGGTAATCTTAAATTCAAGAATTTTACTGCTCTTATATTGTGGGATGATCTCCAAATCCATGGGTCCTTTATAGTCGCTCTTGATGCTAATTCTTGAACTACTCGGATTAGGATATAGGATGAAATTACCATAATTGTAATAGGTTACATTTCTAACTGCCAAAGTATCATTGTTAGCGCTGCGGGCATATATTCTAAAAGAAACATAGTTGCCAGATTGCATTGTGAAATGCATCTGATTGGTATGTGCCCAAAAAGGAAGATTTCCTTGGTATCTCTCCCATACTACATTATTTATCTCTGTCATTGACAGGTAGGTGGATACATTTCCAGAGGGTACCTGATTTCCATTTCCCAACGTGTGATTCGTTGAGTTGGACGTGGTATAGGTTCCCGAAATGGTTACTGCAGGGACAATAATCGTAATTATCTGTTCTTTTGAGGGAATTCCTGAACAACCAGAAACAGTGACATTAACCTGTGTAGTACCAAAGGAATCGCCCTGTAGGGATACAGACGCTGCATTGGTAGCCGAGGTAAACGACACTATTCCGGGAGGCCCTATTATGGACCAAGAATAGGTAGCACCCGGCTTTGATAGTAATGAAATGGGTTTTATCTGACCTTTTGGGACGTAGTACTCAGTTTTTAATTTTCCTAAATAAACATAATGTTTGTCAGGTTCAGTTTTGCTGGCATTATTGAGCTCATACCAGGTGGAATTGAAGTCATGCCTGATTACCGGACTTTCAGTACCGTACTTTGAAATAAATTTGGGGTTGAAAGTGGTATTTCGATCTCTAACCAAGGAATGAAACCCAGGACTTGACCCATATACTTGAGTTACGACATCTATATTCGAGAGACTTTGACCACAAACTTGCACATAGAGAGGAGAATCCCGAAAGTATGTTTCTGTGGGACCACCCCCCGATTGAGTGTATTGAGTTTTTACGTTTACGATTCCAGGATTAGTAGAATTCAAGGAGGAACCTTGGGTAAATCCGTCTTCCCAATAGGCTGCTGCAAATCCATGGCAAATAAAATCTCCACAATTGGAGGAAAGTCGTTGGGTACCAAATTGGCTGCCAATTTTCCAAAATCCATCGTCTCCGCAGCTCTGGGAAACACCTTCTAATGCAACGAAAAATGATAGGCAAAAGAAAATTAATTTCTTCATGTGCTTTAATTTTCTTAAAACTAATGTCTGTAATTTTAGTATCAAGCTTTAAGTTATTTTTTTTTTAGTTTTTCTTCTTAGCCATTTTCCTCATAATCACTAAAATTGATTTTATAATTACTCCTTCAGGAACAATATTCAAAAAATGAAAAAGCGCTACGAAACTACTACGCTGAAGTGCTCAACTTCACCCGAAACAGCCCCGCCTTGATGGGAGAAAATTTGGAATTGCATTCTTTCAACCGAACCCAAAATCCTGCTTATACCAACAAGGCCTTTGCTTTTGCGAGATGGGATGAAAGCCAAAAGATAATCGTGGTGACCAACTTCGATGAACATCGATCCCTCAAAGCCACGCTAAAACTTTCACCAGATTTGCTCAAGGCTTGGAAACTTGAAAAAGGTGAAAGAGAGCTCAAAGAGGTGATGTTTGGAAAGAAAAAGACTATGCTTCGTGTGACAGATAACGGAGCTGAAATCGACTTGGACTTTGGCCCTTGGGAGTCGGCTGTGTTTGAGGTGAGGTGAAAAAATTAATTTCTTTAATCTTCATTTTTAGAAGTAATTCCATTTACTCCAATTTTGCCACACATGCCTCGAAAATCTTCCACCGACTCTTCCACCTGGGTAGTTTTAGTAATTCTTGCCTGCCTTTTGATCGGGGCGTTTGGAGTATATCGGTACCAAAATTGGCTGAAAAAGGAACTCAAAGATTACACCGCCAAAACTCCAACCTGGACCGAGACTTACAAATTTGAACAGGTCTTCGGGAATTTTTCTGACGGAATTCTGGGTATCGATATTTCGGAATATCAGGGAAAGATCAACTTTAGTGGCCTCCAGCTCCAGCTCCAAAATCGCCCTATAGAATTTGTGGTAATCCGGGCCACCATGGGTGAAGATGGGGTGGACAACCGATTTTCTCAAAACTGGGAAGGATTCAGACCTCTGCCTGTCCTCAAAGGAGCTTATCACTATTATCGGCCCAATGAAAATAGTAC
>CAZFSC010000219.1:0-3854 GCA_964521585.1 uncultured Limnohabitans sp. | reverse complement strand
GCCACACACCCCCCCCCCCCCCCCCCCCACCCCACCCCCACCAGCACGCGGCGCCGCAATTGTTTTCATAAAGTTTTAAAATTAGTTGTTATTAAAGAATAGTTTGAAGTAAATAATTTAATTATAAACGAACAAATTTTTATTAAAAAAATTATAAAAAATAATTTGAATCACTTTTAATTCTGAAAATTCTACTAATGATGTTATTATCGAGACGAACTCATCCGTATACTAAAACATATAGTTTGAATTCAAAAAATCAAACCTCCTGATAAAAATCCCAAATGAAAGAGATTTTAGTGGAAAACGCGAATGAAGTCACAGACCGAAGTTTGATTCTGACTCAGATTTGGGGCTCGGATGACTTTTTCAACGCACGCAGTATGGATGTCTTTATCACCAAGCTTCGCAAAAAACTCCAGGAAGATCCGCAGATTCAGATTCTGAATATCAGGGGTTTCGGGTATAAGTTGGTGTGTTGATGAGGCGTCATTGCGAGGGATCACCTAACAATTAAATCATTTTCCTGCCTTGCGATCCCGAAGCAATCTTTAACAATATTCAATAAACTACTGATCTATTGTCTTTATTGGTTCGGATTGCAAATCCTACGATCAGGAATGGACAAGAAAGCTTGCCTATTTTAATCTGAATGCTAGTTTTTTTAAATTCAGGTAATCCTAATTAAGAAATTACGAAAAAATCAACCTCACCTAAAACTCATATGCTATGAAAATTATGAAAGTAATTATTATCGTACTGTTAGGAATAATCGCCTTGGGATTAATTATAGCCTTAATTGCTCCAAAAGACTACATGGTAATCAGGGAGGTGACAATTTCAAAACCTAAACAAGAGGTCTTCAACTACATTAAATACCTTAAAAATCAAGACGAGTATAGTAAATGGCAACTGATGGATCCTGGTATGAAAAAAACATTTGAAGGAGAAGATGGAACTCCTGGATTTGTCGCAGGCTGGGAAAGTGAAAATCCGGATGTAGGCGTAGGTGAACAGGAAATTCTCAAGGTAACCGAAGGGGAGCGAATTGATTTTGAGCTAAGATTTAAAGAACCTTTTGAAGATACTCAACTGGCTTACATGACAACTGAAGCTGTTTCACCTTCTGAAACCCGGGTGACATGGGGATTTGACGGACACATGGACTTTCCGATGAATTTGATGATGGTTTTCATGAATTTTGAAAAAATGATCGGAGACGACTTGCAAACAGGACTTGATAATTTAAAACAGAAGTTAGAAAGCAATTAATTCGATTTCTATAAAAAGAACCAATCCATTTGAATATGTCATTGATCCTATATTTGATTCGCACTCCTAAATCAAGTTATCGGGATTTTCAGGAAGAGGATTGGTGTAAATCCAGCGAAAAAAGCTGCTCAAGGGCGGAAAGTTTCTTCTCAATTAAAAGTCAGCCCGATTCAAATGAAAAATACTCGTTCATTTGATCGGGCTGCACCACTTCAATACTTCAAGCTCTTCAGATAGGCAATACTTTTTGGCAAAGCCTCCAGTTCATGATCTCCTTCGTCTTCGATAAACATGTGCTTGATGCCGATCTTATTGGCTTCGCGAAGTATGGCAGGAAAGTCCAATTCCCCTTGGCCCAGTGGCACATCGTTCTCAGGACCAGTCAATCCCGTCATGTCTCTTGGAGCACCTTTTCTAAAGTCTTTCAAGTGAAGTGATACCCATCGGTTTCCATATTTCTTAAGCAAGGCCGCTGGATCACCACCTCCAAAATGCGTCCACATCACATCCATCTGAAGTGACACGTATTTTGGATCGGTATTTTTCACGAGGTAATCAAAAAGTGTCCCATCCGCATAGGGCTGAAACTCGTAGCCATGCACGTGATACTTAAATGTGATTCCATTTTCCTTCAGGACTTTTCCTCCCTTGTTAAACGCCTTGATGGCACGATCAGCATCCGCTTTATTGAATTCGCCTCTTTTGTGAGGAATCCAGGCTACCATAACATACTTAGCTCCCAAAGCCTTTGCTTTATCAGCTACGGCCTGAGGATCAGATTCCAGCTCCTCAAAACCAGCCCCGGTGGAAGGAAGGGAAATCCCACGATCGGAAAGCATTTTCACAAAGTCTTCCGGGCTTACTCCCTTTGGCGCTCCGCCTTCAAACTCGGTAAAACCCATTTGCTGTATACGATCCAGCGCTTGCGGCACTCCATTTTTCCATTGATTTCGAAAGGTGTACGAAGCGAAGCCAAGGGGAACTTGAAGCATAGGATCTCCTTTTTTCTGGGCGAAAGATTCTTGAGGAGAAATGAGCCAGGCTAAAGCAAGGAGGAATAGGGTAAGGGTATTTTTCATAGGTTTATGGGTTGTTTTTGGCAACAGACCAGGGTTCATAGTCCACGGCCGGGCAATCATAGTATTAAAATTTCGTGGGCTAATCAGGGGATTTATTGAATGAATTTCTCATTTTCCACGATGGTCCGTCGACCGTTGACCAAATTACAAATTCTGCTTCTTCAACTCCTCAATTGCATAATTCGCAGCGCGAGCGGTAATTGCCATAAAGGTCAGGGTAGGGTTTTGGGTTGAGGTACTGGTCATGCAAGCTCCATCAGTGACGAAGACATTCTTACAATGATGCAACTGGTTCCACTCATTGAGTAGCGAAGTTTTGGGGTCTTTGCCCATTCTGACTCCTCCCATTTCGTGAATATCCGAGCCAGGAAGTGCTCCACTGTCCTCCACTTTGATATTGGTGAAGCCAGCCTTTTCGTACATCAGGGTTTGCTGCTCGACAAAGTCAGCTACCATCTTGTCATCATTTTCTTTCCATTCCACAGAAAGAATAATCTTGGGAATCCCGTATTTATCAGTCTGATCAGTACTTAACCGTACATGATTATCTTCTACCGGAATTGTTTCTCCCTGCATCCAGGCAGCCATTCCCCAGACATTATTCAATTTCTGATTGAGTAGATTATCTCGAAGTTCGTCGCCTATCATACTCGTATCCGAACTCATCCCTCTACCTCCGGACATCCCTATCGAGTAGCCACGAAGAAAATCTGTTTCCTGTTTGAAGACATTCCTGAACCGAGGGACATAAGCATGACCAGCATGCCGCCCTTCCTGTTTTTTATCCAGGAACCCTTCGAAACTTGCATACCCTTTCCCCCGGTAATTATGGGAGGCTAAGAATTTACCCATTAAGCCGGAGTCATTTCCTATTCCATCTGGAAATCTGGAAGATTTGGAATTCAGTAAAATGGCATTCGAAGCAATCGTAGAAGCGTTCACGAAAATGATTTTGGCATAAAAATCCATTTCATTCCCGGTATCCTTGTCGATAATCCTAACTCCTGTAGCCTTTCCTTTGGCATCATCGTAAATCACGGAATGCACAACTGAATTTGGCCTTATGGTAAGATTTCCGGTTTTTTCTGCCCAGGGTAAAGTCGATGCATTGGAACTGAAATATCCTCCATAGACACAGCCACGATTACACATGGCTTGGTTTTGACATTTATTTCTTCCCTGCTGCTTATGGATTTCCTGCGGGTCTGTCAGATGTGCACAACGTCCCTGTATCAGATGCCTCCCTTCAAAATTAGTCTTCAACTGCTCCTTGTAGTAATTTTCAATACAGCTCAGTTCAAATCCCGGCAATACTTCCGAATCAGGCAATTCGGCAAGACCATCCTTTGCTCCTGCAATTCCTGCAAAACGCTCCACATGGGCATACCAGGGATTGAGATCCTTGGCCCGGATGGGCCAATCCACTGCAAACCCGTCCCGGGCCGGGCCTTCAAAATCAAAGTCAGACCAGCGCTGGGTAGCCCGGGCCCAAAGCAGGGATTT
>CAZFSC010000218.1:0-3892 GCA_964521585.1 uncultured Limnohabitans sp. | reverse complement strand
TGATGCTTGTCGTTCTAACCAAGAAAGTATTGGGAAATAGCTAAGAATCAAGTTTACCCGACCAGAAAGAATAAAAATAAAATCAATTTAAAATTGACCATAACCGTTTTACCAATCTTGAAGTTGGTTAGAAGTGCCAGAATGGATCAAAAAGTTGCCTCAAAACAAAAGGAATCACGGCAGAGAATTAATTGAAACCTTTTCTCTTTTTTAGGTTGCAACCCATTGAAAAATACTATGGACTAAAGATTCTGAAAAGTGGCTTACGATGAAATTGAAAATGAGATATTCCAATCAAGTTTACCTTTAAAAATTATGGCAAAACTCATTGGTGAAAAATTTCAATTTTGGGTTTCCAGATCCTTAATAGCAAGAAAATAATCAATTCATCCGATCCAATACCTCAAATCTGGAGGAATTGGAGATGAATTCAGGGACGATAGACTTCAAATGGCTGACCAGGTCATTTTCCGAATTCTTACCAATCAGTTCATTGAAAAGTTCCACCTGCCCATTGATTTTATTGTAGGAAGAAGGAGGTACTTGTGCAATCTTGATTTTGGGGTGGTGCGTAATTTTTACCGTTTCAAAATCATTGAGCAATTCCTCAAAAAGTTTCTCACCATCGCGTAGGCCAGAGAATACAACTTTGATATCCTCATCGATTTTTTTTCCAGATAGCTGAATCATTTTTTTGGCAAGATCCAAGATTTTCACAGGTTCACCCATATCGAAAACATAAATCTCGCCTCCTTCGCCCATGATTCCCGCCTCGAGTACGAGTTGGCAGGCTTCGGGAATGGTCATGAAATATCGGGTGATATCTGGATGAGTCACGGTGATCGGACCACCATTTAGGATTTGCTTTTTAAACAGCGGAATGACTGATCCGTTGGAACCCAATACATTCCCGAATCGTGTGGTGATAAATTTAGTATGTGATTTTTTATGATGCCGCTCCAGATATTCATTCAGGGCTTGGACATACATTTCCGCAACACGCTTGCTTGCCCCCATGACATTCGTTGGATTGACCGCTTTGTCTGTAGATACAAACACAAACTTATCTACTTGGGCAAGAACTGAAAGATCTGCAAGAATTTTGGTTCCAAGTATATTCGCGTGAATTGCTTCTTCAGGGTAGTTCTCCATCATCGGCACATGCTTGTATGCAGCCGCATGAAACACCACCTGCGGTTTGAACGTTTTGAAAACTTCTGTCAGCTTTTTCTTATTTCGTAAATCACCCAGGACAATCTTGATCGGACAGTAGGTGTATTTTTCCTTAAATTCTTGCTCTATATCATAAAGAGCAGACTCGGCAATATCAAATAAGATGAGCAATTGCGGTTCGTAGTGGCCGATCTGCCTACACAACTCCGATCCAATCGAACCCGCGGCACCCGTCACCAAAATCACTTTTCCCTGAAGGTCCTGATGAATTCTCGGATTATCCAGAAGAATGGGCTCACGGCTTAACAGGTCCTCAATCTTTACTTCCCGAATAGCCCCTAAGGTCAGATTACCATTGATCCACTGATCAACGGGAGGAACAAGGGAAACCGAAAGTTTAAGCCGAAGGCATTCGTCGATAATTTCATTTTTACGCTGTACGGATAAATCCTTCACCGCAATAATCAGTTCGGTAACTCCGTAGTCTTTCACCAGCATCTCCAGATCATCCAGACCTCTAAATATCCGCTTTCCGTCAATGTTTTTCCCCTCCTTCTTGGGATCATCATCCAGAAAAGCAATCATATTAAAGAGAATCTTACTATCCCGCTTGATCGCTTCCTGGGCAATAATCCCTGCCTCACCTGCTCCAAAGATCACTCCGTTTTTAAGATCCTTGACCAGATACCCGTTTTTAAGGTAGACAAAAAGCTCCTTTACCAAAAGCCTGTAAAATATCAATAAAAAGATTGAAGACAGGCTGGCAATGATCAATACAGAAGTGGGAAGCAAAAACCTGTTATTCAGAAAATTTCCTTGGAAAAAATTAAGAAACAGGAAAAGGAAAAAAGTGATCAATACAGTTTTGAAAATATTAGAGCCGTCCCGGAATCCGGTATGACGGACTATACCTTCATAACTTTTGGTATTTTGCATCACCAAAAAGCCACCGATCATAAAGCTAAAACTCCCAGCTATGGCATCGTTTTGCTCTATCAAGGCCAATTCAAAATTGAATCTCACGAGGTAGCCGAAAATCGCACAATAAAAAAGAATCAAAGAGTCTAATGTGGCGATAATCCATCTTGGAAGGATTTTCAAATGTGTTAAAAAATTCATAGTAGAAATTTAATCAAATATCAATGTTAAATTTTATCCACTTAATTATAAAATCGACTGCAAATTAACCATTTTTTTACTGATAAGATAATTTATGCCAAAATTGCTAATTATATACGAATCTAGCTGATCAATCAGATCATCGTTTCATCTGTTTATCGTTGTATTTCAAAGGTCATAGGGAATCTCGCATTTTTTATAATAATTCCAGCAGATGACTCTTTAATCGTGCTCAAATTCCAATGAATATTTTATCCTAAATTAAATTTAGTAACAAATTTTCAATTTCCAACACTACTGGTTATTTTCTCAGAAAAAATTGCACTTTGAGGCTGCGCTAAAGGTATGCCTGTAAATCTACCCATACTCACATGACCATGCTGGGAAACTCCCTTTCCTCTCAGCACATTGAAAAATGTCTGAAAAAGTATCTGAAGATCAAGCCAAAAGTCGTGATTGTCTACATACCAAACATCAAGGGTGAATTTTTTCTCCCAGGTAATTGCATTCCGACCATTTATTTGAGCCCAACCCGTCACTCCCGGGCGAACCTCATGTCTCCTATGCTGCTCTGAACTATACAATTCCAGGTAATCTACTAACAGAGGTCTGGGACCAACCAAACTCATGTCCCCTTTAATGACATTGATTAATTGAGGAATTTCGTCCAAGGAGGCTTTGCGGATCAATCTGCCAAGACTGGTGATTCGAATTGAATCGCAGAGCATTTCTCCTGAGGGATGACATTTGTCATTCATTGTTTTAAACTTGAGAATCAAAAACTGCTTTTGTGCTTTTCCGGGACGGACTTGAGCAAAAAATGGATTTCCCTGATGATGAATAGTCAATACAATGGCCAGAATAAGAAAAACTGGAGACAGAACCACCATAAGAATTATGGCAAGTAATAAATCTATAATTCTTTTGAAAAACTCTCTATAGATCACTTTTAGTAATGTTTTACCAGCTCCTTATAAATAAGACTTACAATCAATTCCTGATCCCCTTTAGTCAAATCAACTGAACTTGGTAGGCATAGGCCTGAAGAAAACATCTTCTCGGCCTGATCGCCACCGTAGAAAGGCAATTCTCGAAATACTGGTTGCAAATGTAAGGGTTTCCATAGAAATCTGGTTTCAATTCCCCTTTTCATGAGAATGATCCGAAGTTTATCGTTGGTGAAACCCGTCTTTTTCTGATCAATCAAAATAGCTGTCAGCCAATAATTGGAGTTAGATTTACCGGAGTCCTGCTGAAAAGTAATTCCCGGAATCGAACCCAAAAGCTCTCTATAATTTTGATTGATTTCCTGTCTTTTGGACACGAAATCATCCAGCTGTTCCAATTGAGCTACTCCGACGGCCGCAGCCAAATTATTCATTTTATAATTAAAGCCGATCTCCAAATGCTGATAGTAAGGAAGGTCTTCTCTTGCCTGAGAAGCAAGATGCCTGGCCCGCTGAATCATATCCGCTTGATTCGATACCAACGCTCCTC
Organism: uncultured Limnohabitans sp.; assembly: GCA_964521585.1. Classification (GTDB taxonomy): domain Bacteria; phylum Bacteroidota; class Bacteroidia; order Cytophagales; family Cyclobacteriaceae; genus Algoriphagus. The sequence goes on along the minus strand of CAZFSC010000218.1, from coordinate 103 downwards.
CCCCTCCGGTTGTTATGATTTTATTCCCGTTGAAAGAGAATATACCTAAGTCTCCAAAGGAACCGCAATATTTCCCTCCGTAAGTACTGCCCATCGCCTCTGC
>CAZFSC010000217.1:0-3961 GCA_964521585.1 uncultured Limnohabitans sp. | reverse complement strand
AAAAGAAAGGAAAGAGAGCTCCCAAAATAGTAAAATATTTTTGGGAGCTCTCTTTCTTCTATCCCATTCTACTCTATTGCTGAAAAAACCATTTGCCTGAATTTCCAACCAGTCTGATCGCCATTTCCTCCCTGTGTCTGCTTCATCAAAATTCCGATCGTATTGGTCACAGGATCCGCAAAATACTGGGTATTGAAGTATCCTCCCCAATCGAAAGTACCAATACTTCCCGTACCTCCTTTGGCAAATCCGATCTCATTAACCATTCCAAATGCCAGCCCATAATCCCTTTCTCCAGCACTCAATAAGTCTCCTACCTGATTGGACATTATAGCTTTGATCGTCATTGGACTCAGAATTCGATGGCCATCATAGATCCCTCCGTTGAGATACATCTGCAAGAATTTAGCGTAATCAGCTACCGTCGAAGAGAGGCCTGCACCTCCGGAAAAGAATGTTTTTGCACCGGTTTTTGGATAGTCCGGATCATAAAAAGTAACGGGCATTGCACGCCATTGACCATTTGCAAACTGATGAACTGTGACTAACCGCTTCCCAAGTTGCTCATTCAGGTAAAAGCCAGTGTCATTCATTCCCAGAGGCTCAAAAATCCTGGTCTTAAGAAATTGATCGAAAGGCATTCCTGATACGATTTCCACGAAATAGCCCAACACATCCAGACCTTCCGAATAGGTGTATTTGCTACCCGGATCGTGATGAAGTGGAAGCTTCGCCAACCGCTTGATATTCTCTGCAATCGTCACCGGTTTAGTGGTGTAAAGATCGATGATACCAGCTTTCTGATAGATCATTTTCATCCGTTCATCCCCATCAATCATCCCATAGCCAATTCCTGAGGTATGGGTCAATAAATCCTTTATCGTAATCTCTCTGGATGCAGGCCGGGTGACAAAGCTGGAATCTGCAAATCTAAAACCGGTCAAAACCTGAGGATTTTTAAATTCAGGAATCCACTTGGAGATTGGATCTGTGAGTTGAAATTTCCCTTCCTCCCAGAGCATCATGACCGCCGTGGAAGTAATTGCTTTGGTTTGGGAAGCTATCCGGAAAATCTGGTCCTTCTCCATCTCTTTCTTACTCGCCAAGTCAGCCATTCCTTTAGCAGCATGGTAAACTACCTTGCCATCTTTGACGATCATGGCTACCAACCCCGGAACTTGCTCAGCAGCCACGGCCTCATTCAGCATTTGGTCAATACGCTGAATTCGTTCACTTGAAATTCCTGGAATTGGTCTCTTTGGATTCATTTCCAGAACTTGAGCATCCAAGCAGAGGGAAATCAGGAGAACCGGAATTAGTATAAAAATTCTCTTTTTCATAGGTATATAATTTGAATTTTAATGGCATCATAGAATCGCGCAGGGTACCCCTGATAGCTAGCACTGCATACCAAAGTAAAACACTTAGTCATACTCGACTTCGTAGGTTTTAAGATTAACAGAATTCAAAATACAGATTAGAACTTAATATATGGCAAAAAAAAACAGGCCGAAAAATTCGGCCTGTCCCAGTTGATAATTAGGTGATTAATCAACTTCTACTTCAAAGTAGTATTCTGTGCCGTCCTGGAACATTCCCAAGACAACAATCTCTTCTCCATCCAATCGATTCAATGTTTCAACCAGTTCTTCAGCACCTTGGATTCTCATTCTTCCACTGCCCGAAATAATAGAGGTGATAATGAATCCAGGTCTGGCTCCTGCGCTTCTCCATTTGCCATCAGTGACCGAACTGATCATAGCTCCTCCTGGTATTCTCAAGGCCTCTTTGACAGTTGGGTTGATTTCTTCAAAAACAACACCTTCAAACTCGATGGTTTTTGGAATCACCTTCTTGACGATATCGGTATCTCCGGCAAAGTTTTTCAGAGTAGCTGTGGTCTTATAGGTTTTTCCATCACGGATATATTCTACTTCCACTTTATCGCCAGGTCGCTTTCTTGCAACCATCTCTTGGAGATTAGCTACGGAATTGGTAGTTCTACCATCAACTCCGATGATAATGTCTCCTTCTTTCAGTCCGGCTTCTTTTCCACCGCTGTTTTCATTTACGCCACCGATATACACACCTTGCTCAACTGGAAATTCCTTACCCAGATACTCACCCAATTCCGGACTGATATCTTGAATATTGACTCCCAAGAGACCTCGCTGTACGGTTCCATAATTCATCAAGTCGTCCATCACTTTCTTTACCAAGGTACTTGGCACAGCAAATGAATAACCACTGTATGAACCTGTACGAGTGGCTATAGCGGTATTGATTCCAATCAGTTCGCCGGCAAGATTGACCAATGCTCCTCCGGAATTTCCAGGATTCACTACGGCATCTGTCTGAAGGAATGATTCTACCTGCAGATTGTTTTCTACTCCCTGTAAGATTCCAATATTTCTCGCTTTGGCTGAAATAATACCAGCTGTCACTGTAGAATTTAGATTAAAGGGATTTCCAACTGCCAATACCCACTCCCCAATCTTGGTGTTATCAGAATTACCAAATTTCACGAAGGGAAGATTTTCTGCCTCGATCTTTAAAAGAGCCAAGTCAGTGGAGGGATCTGTACCCACGATCTTTGCGACATAACGCTTATTGTTATCCAGCGAAATATCTACTTTGGTAGCTCCATCGACCACGTGATTGTTGGTGACGATGTAACCATCCGGGGAGATGATAACTCCTGATCCTGAACTCATCGGCATACCTTGTGGCGGAGCACTTCGCCCATCCCTTGGTTGATTTCTGAAAAACTCCTGAAAAGGATCAACTGCCTGTCTTCCCGAGTAGGAAATGGTTGTTTTCACATGGACTACTGCCGGAGTGACCAGCTCCGCACTGGCTACGAAATTGATCCCGTCAGGAATCGTAAAGTCTCTGTCTGAGAGCAAGTTTACGAAACTTGTCTGTTGCTTTTCGTCAAAGCTTGACTGTGTTTTGGCCTGAAAGAAAAAACTTACCCCTGCAAGGGCCACAATACCACCGATCAAGGAGGCCAGAAACATTCCTAATAATATTTGTCTTTTACTCATATGATTTTGTCTAAAGGTTATTGTTGTGTTTGCTAAACGCATTCTCGAAAGATTAATTCCAAAAATCGGGCTCCTTCGAAATGCTTGAACCCCAAATTAACAAGAATTAACCGCTTTTTAAGGCTCTTTACTTAATCAACAAAATATAAGGAGTGGGGTTTCCCACTCCTTTAATTATTTTATTTGAATTGATTATTTTACTTCAATGGCAGCTTTCATGACGGATTTCTCCTTTTTTGGAACAATGATTTTAAGTAACCCATCATTGTAGCTGGCTTCAATCTCATCGGACTTTACGTCTTCCGGCAAATAAAAAGATCTACTGAAGGATCCGAACTGGCTTTCCACGCTGTGGTAATTTCTGCCCTCTTTCTTCTCTTCCATTTTTCGCTCACCGGAAATAGTCAGTTTCCCGTCTACTACCTCCACTTTGAAATCCTTCTTTTGTACACCCGGTACGGCTACATGGATCTCATAGATTTTCTCATCTTCGGCGATATCTACTGCCGGGCTGAATGGCTTTGCCATCGCACCGAATGAATCGCTGAAAAACTTGTCCAATACGCTTGAAAAGCTGGATGGAAACTGTGGGTCGAGTTGATTATACTTTGTAAGTTTCATAATAAATGTTGGTTTAAGTGATTTGATTTTTTACAAAATCTCATAAGAAAAATCCGTTCCAAGGCTTTTTTTCGGCCAATGTGACTTGATTAGGATTAAAAAAACTCAGTTTACTGCCTATCTGTCAGTAAAATAAAGCTTCTGATGAAAAGAAAATCACTTCATAAAAGAAAAAAATCACTCACTTGCATTCCTAATTCAGTTTGAATCCCCAGAAAAATTAAAAGTAAATTATCATAAAAAAATCCTCTGAGAACTACATCTCAGAGGATCAATTAGCAAGAACTTCAAAA
>CAZFSC010000216.1:0-4000 GCA_964521585.1 uncultured Limnohabitans sp. | reverse complement strand
AACGAAAAGCGCCCATTAATCATGGCTATTCTTTCCAGTCCTGAAAACATGGCAAATCTGGAGCAGATCCGTACAGATAATCTCAAGCGGGCAGGTTTGATAGAGGGAATTCCCTCGACAGCTATCCCGATCAACTGGATGTCCTTCAATGTGCATGGCAATGAATCCGTAGGTATGGAAGCAGCGATCTCTGCCTTTCATACGTTGGCAAATCCCAATAATGCCAAATCTCAGGAATGGCTGAAAAATCAGGTCATCATCATCGATCCGGCAATCAATCCCGATGGTCGTGATCGCTATGCCATGTGGTACAACCAAAAGATGAACACAATCCTCCAGCCGGATCTGCAGTCCGTGGAGCACAACGAACCTTGGCCAGGAGGAAGAGCAAATCATTACCTGTTTGACCTCAACAGAGACTGGGCATGGCAGGTACAAGTGGAGTCTCAGGCCCGTTTGAAAATGTATCAGCAGTGGATGCCCCAGTTGCATCTGGACTTCCACGAGCAAGGCATCAACAATCCCTTTTACATGGCACCGGCTGCGGAGCCCTTGCACGAGCAGCTGACTGCTTGGCAGCATGAGTTCCAGGATATTTTTGGAAGAAATACAGCCAAGTATTTCGATGACATGGGCAGATTTTATTTCACCAAAGAGCGCTTTGATTTACTTTATCCTTCCTATGGAGATACCTATCCCATGTTTAACGGAGCCATAGGGATGACTATCGAGCAGGGCGGCGGTGGACAAGCCGGAATCGGAGGATTCAATTCAGTGGGAGATACGGTGACTTTAAGTTATCGAATTGAAGGACATTACACCGCTGCGATGTCTGCAGCAGAGGTTACTAGCCAAAATGCTTTGAAACTAGTGGAAGAATATGCAAGATTTTTCAGAGAGAATGCTACCAGTCCTAAAGGGAAATACAAGGCTTTTGTCATCAAAGCGGAAAGCAATCCAGCTCAGGTAACCAAATTGTTGGAGCTTTTGGACAAAAACGGAATCCGTTACGGTAAAGCAACCAGCAAATCAGGTCTCAAAGGTTATGATTACCAAAGTGGAAAATCAGGTTCTTTTAATACCTCAGATCAGGATATTGTGATTTCTGCCTATCAGCCTAAATCTGTATTGGCACAGGTCTTTTTTGAGCCAAATCCCCAATTGAATGATAGCATCACTTACGATATTACTTCTTGGGCGCTACCCTATGCCTATAATTTGAAAGCATATGCATTGGAAAGCCGACTGGACCCTGCCGGAGCTTATCAAAAAGCGGTCTTTGCAGAAAATGTCCCAGGCAAAACGCCTGTCGCCTATATCGCTCAATGGGAAGGAACAAGAGATGCGGCTTTTCTTGCAGCGCTTTTGAGAGAAGGCATCCGGGTAAAATACCCGGAATTTCCTTTCAAAACAGAAGGAAAAAGCTTCCCTGCAGGTACTCTCCTGATTACGAAAGGAGGCAATGAATATGTGGCTGATTTTGATCAAAAAGTTACCGGAATTGCCAATCAGTTTGGAGTCACCTTAGCCACAACCATGACAGGTTATGTGGAAGAAGGCAAGGACTTTGGTTCACCTAATATCCGAATAATCCAGGCCCCAAATGTGGCTTTGGTAGGCGGTGCTGGAACATCCTCTCTGAACTACGGAGAGGTTTGGCATTTCTTTGAAAAGGACTTGAATTATCCACTTTCAAATTTAGAACTGGATAATATGGCCCGTTATGATCTGATCAAGTATGATGTGATTATCCTGCCTTCCATGAGAGGAGGAGGATTAAATAAAGCTGCTCAGGACAAAGTCATGGATTGGGTGAAAGCAGGAGGAAAGCTGATTGCTATTGATGGTGCCGTGGATTTATTTGCCAACAAAGAAGGCCTGGAATTAAAAACTTTTGATACCGAGGAGGAAAAGAAAGCTGCCGAAAAAACTGCAGATACCTTGGCTAGAAAGGAGCGATTGGAGCCCTATCAGGAAGGAGAGCGTTTGGCGATTTCAGGAGGTGCTGCAGGAGCGATTTACCAGGTTGATATGGATGTCACACATCCACTAGGCTATGGGACGCAGGGTAAATTCTACGCTTTAAAAAACAACTCCAATAAATTTGCCTATTTACTGGACGGAGTCAATGCGGGAAAAATCAGTTCCAATGACTCCTATAGAACTGGATATATCGGCTACAAAATCAAATCCACAATGGGAGGAACCTTGGCCATCGGCTCGGAAAGGCAAGGCCGCGGAGAGATTGTTTACTTTGTGGATAACCCGATTTTCAGAGGATTCTGGGAGTCAGGAAAATTGGTTCTGAGCAATGCGATTTTCCTGGTCGGACAGTAGGGAAAGTATGAAAAATGGATTCTGAAGGCTGAAATTAAAAGCTGAAAGCCGACTCCTAAAAATGGGGTCGGCTTTTTTTGAATCAAAGAATAGAGTTGACAGGGAGGAATAAGTTAGGATGAGTTTTTGAACATTAGTTCATGTATTTTTTTATTGAAAATCTTGATATTCAATTTATTTTTCTAATTTGTCACAATGAAACAATAAAACCTTTAACTCCCTGACCCATGAAAACCAATAGAAGAGATTTTTTTAAGAAAGTGAGCGTAGGAACAATTGCTGCTTCCATTCCATTCGCTTCACAAGCCCAGGCCTTTACCTCCAGCCCCAAGTCAACACCAGATGATCAGTTTCTCCAGATCGGAGATGATATTGCCATTGCAAATACAGACTCCGGGAAAGTAAGGGGCTATATCCTCAATGGGGTATATACTTACCTTGGTATTCCTTATGGTGCGGATACTTCAGGCAAAAATCGCTTTATGCCTCCCCAAAAACCAACCCCATGGAAAGATACAAAACCAACCATCTGGTGGGGGAATACCGCCCCTCAGATTATGGACAATCGATATGCAAGTCCTGATTATTCCTTTGCAGACCATTGGAATTACGATGATGTGAGTGAGGATTGTTTAAAATTGAATGTTTGGACTCCTTCATTGGACTCCAAAAAAAGACCTGTACTGGTTTGGCTTCATGGTGGAGGTTTCACAAATGGAAATGGGATCGAACAAGATGGGTACCATGGAGAAAATATCAGCAAAAACGGGGACATCGTTTTTGTTTCCATTAATCATCGCTTGGGTCCGATCGGATTTACAGATCTGTCTGGGATTGGAGGCTCAAAATATGCCAATTCAGGAAATGTCAGTCAACTCGACATCATCGCATCCCTGGAATGGGTGCGAGACAACATTGCTAATTTCGGTGGAGATCCGGGTAACGTTACTATCATGGGACAATCCGGCGGTGGTGCAAAAGTTACAGCCACCATGTCCATGCCTGCAGCAAAAGGATTGGTGCATAAAGGAGTCCCATTGAGTGGTTCCATGCTTCGAGCCAATGATCAGGAATATTCCAGAAAATTGGGTGAATATGTCATGAAAGAAGCTGGGCTTACTCCCGATTCTATTGATATGCTTCAGGAACTAAGCTGGAGAGAATACATTGACATTGCCAATAAAGCTTTGGAAAAAATGAGGAAAGACAATCCAACTCCAGGTTTCAGGGGAGGTTTTGGACCTGTCGCGGATGGAGTAAATATTCCGAAAGGCGAGTTCTTTTCTGATCCAAGTGGTTTGGCCTCTGACATTCCAATGATGATCTGTACCACATTTCATGAATGGAATCCTACACGAACTTCTCCCGAACTGGAAAAGATTGATTGGGCCGGGGTGGTAGAAAAAATCCAACCCAGATTTGGGGCTGATTCGGAAAAAATAGTCAACGCCTATAGACAAGATTTTCCGGAAGCTTCTCCTGCTGATATTTGGGCGATGGTTTTATCAAATCGTCAAGGAGCTATCAACACAGCCAATGCAAAATCAAAACAAAAAGCACCCGTCTATCTGGCTTGGTTTGGCTGGGAACCGAACCTTTATTCAGGCAGAATGAAAGCATTTCACTGTATAGATATCTGTTTTTGGTTTGATAACACGGATCG
>CAZFSC010000215.1:0-4003 GCA_964521585.1 uncultured Limnohabitans sp. | reverse complement strand
AAGCCACATTACCACCGTGATGGGCAGGCTTGCAAAACAACTGATCATGCCAAAAGCGAACTGCCCGATCTCCGAGTAACTGACTGGCTGCCATTCGGAAGGCAGGATTCCATATCACATCGTGAAAAGCAGGAGCCAGCCGCCAATGACCCAGCGAATGAAAAAGCACCTTATTCGGAACTCCCGACTCATTGCTGAGAAATTCATGGAACAGATGATGCAGCGGATGCGCCGGATCCATCACCTTATCCAAGGCATTTTTCAACGCTTCGATCTGATCTTCAATCAAAAGCTTTATATCCGCCAAATAACCATTTTCATGGAAAAAATCGATTTGCTCTTGGCTGAGACGGTACTGCTCCCAGTCAGCTTTAGTTTTGGGTTGGGGAAAAAGGTCGGAAACAGGTGAGTGGAAATCGGCTAGATCTTGCATGGAACTGGTATTTTAGATACTAAAAGGTAAATAAATTATCAATTGCAGTTAAGAGAAAATTAAAATGCCAGCGAAATGCTTTCCGTTACTTTTTTTAAAGATCCACTTAATATTAGTTTTTGCTGGGTAAATTGGATTTGGATTTAGTCCTGGCAAAAGCTTGCCAAGAATTTAGAATTCGTGAAGATCTTTACCTCTTTCCACCCAAAATAATATGAAAACCAATCGAAGAAACTTTCTCAAGACCGGAGCCTCTGCTGCTATGGGTCTTTCCGGACTGACGCTGATCTCTCCCAATGTGCTAGGTAAATCCATGGGCTATGTAGCTCCTTCTGACAAAGTTAATCTTGCCTGTATTGGAATTGGCAATCGAGGCGCTGAGATCATCAAAGAACTTTATAAGACTGGTCTCTGTAATGTCGTAGCCCTTTGCGACGTGGATATGGGAGCCAAGCAGACTCTTCAGATCATGGAAATGTTTCCTCAGGCCAAACGCTTTCAGGATTTCAGAAAGATGTTTGATCAGATCGGAGGAGAGTTTGAAGCAGTAAGCATTGCCACGCCGGATTTTTCGCATTTTCCGGTGACCATGATGGCCTTAAAAGAAGGCAAGCATGTCTATGTGGAAAAGCCAATGGCTCGGACTTTTCAGGAAGTCGATCTGATGATGGCCGCCGCGAAGAAATATCCAAACCTGGCGACTCAAATGGGGAATCAGGGACATTCAGAAGGAAATTATTTTCAGTTTAAAGCTTGGCAGGAAGCAGGAATAATCAAAGATGTGACCGCTATGACTGCCCATATGAATAGCAGAAGGAGATGGCACGACTGGGACACCAAAATCACACGATTCCCTGCTGGAGAAACTGTACCCTCCACCTTAAACTGGGACGTCTGGACTTCCCAGGCTCAGCCGCATGCTTTCAACAAAGACTTTCACAACGGACAATGGCGCTCCTGGTACGACTTTGGAATGGGAGCCTTGGGTGATTGGGGAGCGCATATCATGGATACCGCACATCAATTTCTAGATTTAGGATTACCAAGTGAAATCAACCCGACCAAACTCAGCGGACACAACATGTTCTTTTTCCCGATGTCCACTACCCTGGAATTCAAATTTCCAAAACGTGGTGAAATGCCTCCGATGACCATTACCTGGCAAGATGGCTTGGACAATACCCCTTCCGTCCCAGATGGCTATGGCGTTTCCGAATTGGATCCAAATATTCCACCGCCAAGCAATGGACAGATCCAACCTGCAAAACTCAATCCTGGAAAAATCATTTACAGCAATGAATTGACGTTCAAAGGCGGTTCACATGGAAGCACTTTGTCTATCATTCCTTCGGAAAAAGCAAAAGAATGGGAATCCAAACTTCCTGAAGTCCCTCAAAGTCCATCCAACCACTTTGCTAACTTCCTAAAAGCTTGTAAAGGTGAGGAAAAAACAAGATCACCTTTTGAGATCGCCGGACCTTTGAGTCAGGTATTTTGTCTGGGAGTGATGGCCCAGCAAATGGGCACCAAGTTAGAATTTGATCGGGAAACTCGGCAAATCACCAACAATCCACTGGCAAATCAAGTCTTGGCCGGAATGCCGCCAAGAAAGGGTTGGGAGGAGTTTTATAGAGTTTAGAAGCTAGAGTCGGGAATCTAGAGCCAAGAATCTAGACTTTATAATCAAAGAAGCCATCTGGATAGTGATCTGGGAGGTTTTTTTGTTTTTACTGGTACAAAGCCAAGATTTTTGAAATTCAATTTTATAAAAACGATTTGATCAAAACTTTATCACTTTACAAATTCCCTACCTTACAACTCACTTCTCCAACTTTTCCAATCTTTCCAAAAGCGGCGGATGCGAATAATTCACAAACACATACCAAGGATGTGGATTGATATTGCTGAGGGTTTTAACTGATAGCGTTTTCAAGGCTTCTGCAAGTGGCTCTCTTGAAAAGGTGGCTTTAGCAAAAGAATCTTCTATTTGATTTTAAATTTTAAAATCAAGGGAATTTCTTCCTTTTGAGCCTTTTGCAAAACTTGCCTTTCATAAGAATTCCACTCTTCCCAAAAATGATAGTTATTAATATTTTCCGGAGTAATAACCGAAAAAACCTCATTGTTGTCGTATGAGAAATGATCAAATGAAAAATAGCGGTAAAGAATCTTATAACCTTGGGTTTCTTTATCAATGATTGCGAATCCAGTTTGGTTTTTAAATGGGAATTGAAATACTATATGATCTGATGATTCTGTGTACTTTTTAAATGATGCAAACCCATTTCCAATTCTTTCTTTTAAAAACTCATTATAATACTTCCCACTCATACCTTCCTTGAGCGAATTGTCCGTGAAAAAATATTGCCCAAAATCAAACTTTCTTATCAAACTTGGCTCATTTAATTTAATCTGGTAAACATCATTTGTGAACCTAGTACAGATGAAAAGACCTTTTTCAGTTCTGAAAAAAATATTTTCCATAAATAAAATAAAATTCTTCTCAAACTCAGTAAAAGGCAAATCCATGCGTCCTATCATTTTTGCCTGAGATCTTGAAAACAGAACTATTGGCGAAATATTCCTGAAATCAATAGAATTTAAAGCTATTATATCATCATTTAAATAGTCAAAATAGCTGTAACTGGATAAGCCATCGAGGTCAATAGCATCTAGAAAGAAAAAATCTTTAGAATAAATCAGCAATTCTCCGTCCGGGGAAATCACCTCGATATTTCCATTGAAAGGATTGATGTTGAAATCAGATATTGCTAAATATTCCCCCGGACCATCTCCAAAGGAATCAAGCTTATTGATAAATCTTCCATTTTCATCAAATAAAGATATAGTGGCACTTGCCCTATCTAGGATGTATAAATAATTTTCTAAAGCAATAAGTTTACTAAACTCAACAATATGGCTTTTTTCATTGGTCTCTAGTGAAATTAAATCGTAACTCTTAAATATCTCATTGAGCTTTGTAACATTGTATTTTTCTAAATCGATAACCCAATGGTCATTATTTTTTGATTGACTACAACTCAAAAGGAACCAAATAGCAAAAAAGTAATAAGTTTTATTATTCATCTTCTATAAATATATATTAACGCCTGAAAGATCAATTAGATCTCTCAGGCACAATCTGATTACCCGGCCATAGTCGGCGGCGTTTCACAAGCTTGATGAAAGTAGGGATCGCAATAGTCATCCATGTAACCGGTCCATTCGCAATAAGTACACGTTGCAGGACCATATGGAGAAGGAACATTATGAACAGTGTACATAATGTGACAGCCTCCTCCAGTTTTATCAGGACCGGGACATACAATTTGAGCATTGGAAGTGGTAATAATTTTGTTAAGGAATAATTCCTCCTTTGGCTGAAAGGCTAAATCCACAGCTAGCATTGCCGCAAATAGCAGGAATGAAATTCCTGTCAATTGAATTACTTTCTTTTTCATAATGAAATATTTTAAAAGTTTAACATAATCAATCTTAACTACTTAAAGCTGATTCTCCAAATTTACCCTAATTCACAACCTTTTATTATAGTTAAAATTGTATTTTTTT
>CAZFSC010000214.1:0-4045 GCA_964521585.1 uncultured Limnohabitans sp. | reverse complement strand
AAAATCATCGTGACAGCGGGAGCTCCGGTAGTTCCTGATGCATTGGTACAGCAATTGAAAATCGGTGGGATTCTTGTGATTCCAGTAGGAGACAAAAAGCGGCAGGCAATGGTGAAAATCATCAAAAAATCCTCCAAGGAAGTTATTCGCCAAGAATTTGAAGGATTTGCTTTTGTCCCCTTATTGGGAAAGGATGGTTGGAATTAAAATTAAATCAATTTTGAACAATTAGATTTTTTAATTCCTATATACATTCATATTCAATTTGTTTTCCAAATTTTATTTTGAATAAATCCTTCATCTTTCAATTACCAAAATAATATTTTTATTTTTGTCCAAAACCTGAATTATGGCTAAACAAAAATTCGCAAAGGAATCGGCGACCATCATGACCGAAATGGTGCTGCCCAATGATACCAATACCCTGAATAATCTCATGGGTGGAAAACTCATGCATTGGCTTGATGTGGTAGCGGCAATTGCAGCACAAAAACATTCCAATCGGATCGTGGTGACAGCCTCTGCTGATAGTATTTCGTTCAAACAACCCATCGCGCTGGGCAACGTGGTAACTTTGAAGTCTAAAGTGACCCGGTCATTTAATTCCTCCATGGAAGTATTCATAGAAGTGACAGCAGAAGATATTCCAGCCAACAAACGGGTGATGACTCATCGCGCTTATTTCACCTTTGTCGCGGTGGATCAGAATGGGAAACCGATTGAAGTGCCTGAAGTAATCCCGGAAACTGAAGAAGAAATCGAGCAATATGAGGGTGCTCTTCGCAGAAGACAACTCAGGTTGGTTTTGGCAAAACGGATGAAACCAGAAGATGCCGTGGAGTTGAAAAGTATTTTCAACCTTGAATAAATCCATGATTGCACTAAAAAAAGCATGAAACAGCCAAGATTTAACCTTGGCTTTTTTTGTGATAAGGTGATTTTTGATCAATTTCCCATTATGGAAGAAATTAATATTCAGCAATTGCAATACATCCTGACTGAGGATCTTTTTCTGATAAAATCGGAATTTTCTGCTGGTTCTCCCTCAAGTTCTGATCTGCAAATAGCGACCCGAACTGCTTCAGAGAAAAATCTCAGCAATATGGCTGACACGGTCATGGAGCCGGAGCCCATCTCCTATCGTGGAAATTTCCAGAATGGGGTATTGATACTGCATCAGGAAGAGGAGCTCAGTACGGAAGTCATGGATATGTTAGTAAAAATGATCAACGCAGTCAACCACTCTATGAATGAGATTGGTATGATTTCCTCGAAAAATCTAGAGGGTAGAACTTTGAATGAACTACTTGACCTCAATGCCCACAAGGTTTTGAAGTTTGGGAAGATCAAACATCCTATTGATGCATTGCCGGCCCTGGAGTATTCCATTCATACCGAAGATGCCACAGAATACCTTTTTGCCGATGCATTATCCGTCATCGCAGAAGATCGCAATCTCAAGTTGAAGCTTTGGAATTCGCTAAAAATCTTATTTAACATATCTAAAAACTAATGAGCATTTCGCCAGAACAAAAAAAATGGTTGCAGCGGTTTCGTTGGATCAGTTTGATTGAAGGAGTTTCCTTTCTTGTCTTACTCTTTATCGCCATGCCACTCAAGTACACCATGGATATGCCGCTGGCAGTCACCTACGTGGGTTGGGTTCATGGACTGCTTTTCATCATTTACATCTATATAGTTTTCCCCACGGCAAAGAAATTAGACTGGAATTTCAGCCGAACATTCTTCGCGCTGTTGGCAAGCATACTTCCTTTTGGACCATTTATTTTTGACAGAAATCTTAAGAAAAGTCAAAAAGTAGATCTCATCAATGGCACTGATCAGTAAAAAGAAAAAAATCTTTACTATCAATCCCGGACTCAGGAGATACCTGATCAAATACTCCAGGGCAGTGGATATCCCGATTCATTACCACGAGTTGCTGAGATACACTAATTCTATTGCCCTTTATGATTCGAAAGATCAAGACACTCTATGGGAAACGGTCTTTTATGATCAGTCTGATCGGGAGGAGATCCATCTCAATGTAAAAAAAATCTATGCCCTACTGAAGGCTGGCGGAGATATGTCGGTCATGGAGCATCTTTATGTAGATCGGATTGATCTCTGCGTGTATGGGAACACCCAGCCGTTCCGCGTCCGGATTGTTAACCGGATCAATGATAATTTCGATTATTTCTATATTAAAAATGCTGATGCTTCAAGAGTTTATGGTTTGGAGTTGGAGCATTTGCTCTCACCAAACCGGATTAGCTATCTAGTCCATAAAAACACCTTGATTGAGGAGCATATTGCCGGGATTCCCGGGGATAAGTTTATGCGGTTGCACATGAAAGATCCGCATCTGAATCCAATTAGATTGGCTAAGGAATTCGTAAAGTTCAATGAGCGGTGCTTTGTCCGCCTTCTGGGCGATATGCATTCCTCCAATTTCGTAATCGATGTGACCCCGGATTTTGAAGAGACTCATTATCGTATCCGGGCTATTGATTTTGATCAGCAATCCTATGAAGGAAAAAAATCAATCTATCTCCCCCAATATTTCAAAGAAAATAACATCCTGATCGAACTGGGGATGAAATACATCACACCAGAGTCTATGCGTCAGTATCAAAAGGAAGAGCGAGCACTGATAGCTCATCGACTCAGATCATCCCATAAGGGAATCGAGGATATTCTGAGAGCCATGGAAAATGACAAAATCTCACTTCCAGAAAATATCAATTCCCTCAAAGCAGATTTAGCCAAGCATTATTCCAATGATCGCTTCTTATCCACGACCAACATGGGTCAGATCTTACGGATCAGTTTGGAACAGCTGATTAATCGTTAAATATTTTTCTGAAGTATATTTTTTTCACAGAGATTTTAAAGTTGAATCTCCTGATTCAATAAATTGGATGCTGAGAAATCGATTTGATCAAAGAAATTGTTGATTGCCCTGCGTGAAAAATTATTGAAAAAGTATAAGTTCCTTAAACAAAAAAGGCTGAATCCTGTAGAAGATTCAGCCTTTTTCTATAATGAAATCAAATTAAATCAGCTTTCGTAAGTATACACCATAGCCACTTTTTCCAAGTTTATCGGCGGCTTTCAGCAGTTCCTCTTTACCAATAAAACCGTTTCTGTAAGCGATTTCCTCGATACAACCGATTTTAAGACCCTGACGCTCTTCAATCACCTCTACAAATGTAGCTGCCTGTAAAAGCGATTGATGAGTACCCGTATCCAGCCAAGCTGTACCCCTATTCAATATGGCGACTTTCAATTTCCCTTTTTTGAGGTACTCATTATTTACATCTGTGATTTCGAGCTCTCCTCTGAAACTGGGCTTGATATTTTTGGCGATATTAACCACCTCATTATCATAAAAATACAATCCTGGAACAGCAAAATTTGACTTAGGCTCCATTGGCTTTTCTTCGATACTGATGGCCTTATGATTTTCATCGAATTCCACCACGCCATAGCGCTCCGGATCATTGACATGGTAGGCAAAAACCACTCCTCCATCAGGGCTGGTATTTTCTAAAAGGGTCCTATGAAGACCTGAGCCATAGAAAATATTATCTCCGAGGATAAGCGCAACTTTATCTTTCCCGATGAATTCTTCCCCGATAATAAAGGCTTGAGCCAGACCATCTGGACTGGGCTGCACAGCATATTCGAATCGACAACCAACCTGAGATCCATCTCCCAAGAGTTTACGGAAGGCTTCTGAGTCCTCCGGAGTAGTGATGATTAAAATCTCCCGGATACCTGCCATCATCAAAACTGACAAAGGGTAATAAATCATGGGTTTATCGTAGACCGGCATCAATTGCTTGCTTACCGATAAGGTCAAAGGATAAAGCCTGGTGCCGGAACCTCCGGCTAAAATAATTCCTTTCATAAAAAACAGTTTTCTAAAATCAACTGGCGAAACTACAATTCCTAATACAGATATAAAAGGATGGGTCTGTGTTATGGGCTAATTCCCAATATTTTTTTTGAAATTTGACCCAGTATATTGCAATAAAAAACC
>CAZFSC010000213.1:0-4090 GCA_964521585.1 uncultured Limnohabitans sp. | reverse complement strand
AGCCGAGAAATCGACTAGCCTTTTAAACTATCTACTTTTGAGACAGCCTCTTTTTATTGCTTGATGAATCTGCCAATAAAAATTTTGTGGTTGGTGGATTCCAGAAGTACCAAATAGTTCCCGGGAGTCAGAGTCGAAATGTCCAATTGGTACATTGAATCTGAAATTTTGGCTATGCTGATTATCCCCGTCAATTCTTTTCCTTCAAACCCGTAAATCTTTAAGGATTTTAATTCAAAGGCTAAATCTGATTTGATTTGGATTTCCACCCGATCAATGGCTGGATTAGGATTGATTTTTAATTCTTCTGACTGAATCACATCTGGCCTCAAAAGACCGGCAATAGTAACTTCGACAGCCTTTAGCATGGCCTTACAGCCTGATGGATTAGTCAGTTCTACCGTATAGCTTCCTTTTTCGAAAAGTGTGAAAATGCGATCCGTAGCTGCTGCAATGGCTTCCCCATTTCTAAACCATTGGTATGTGTAATTCCCGGAAGGAGCTACAAGTTTATTTCCTTCCGGTTTGATTTCACCGGAAGGTTTTTCCAGTGTTTTCACCTCAAACTTTTCAGTTTCGCTCAAGCAACCACTCGTGTATCGAACGACTGCATGATAAGCTCCACCTTCTTCGATTTCTAGCGTTTTTCCTTTTTGATTCGGAATTTCGACACCATTTTTTCTCCAGCGAATAACTTCAAAGTCAGCTTCAGAATTGAGAATTAGTTGGGACTTGGTACCTAAACAAATTTCAGCTTTACCTGAAACCAACACAGGTTTTGAATTTAGTCCTTTGACTGTCACCTCAACCACTTTCTCAGTCACATTTCCTGAATGATCAACAGCACGGATTACGAGCGGGATTACCTTTCCCACATCTTCACAATTTAGCGAAGTGCGGTTCAGATTCACCTCTTTGATTCCACAGTTATCTTTCAACTCGGTATAAAAATCAGAAACATTCAATTCCAGTATACCTAGTGTCAAATCGACCGACAATTCCAGGCTCTTGGGTACTAATGTGGGTGGGATGACATCTTTAACTAAGACGATTACCTTTTTTTCCTGAGTCTGATTTTTCTCATTTTTCAGAATCACCATCACTTCGTTTAATCCCACATTACTGCAATCAAACAAGGTCTTAGTGATTTCCACCGAAATTCCGGATTCCAAAGGCCATTTTTCAAACAGCTGTTCATGTTTCAAAGTAACTTTGCCGTCTTGGTCAAGTTCTAAAACCATCTCTGATTTCACTGAAGGAAACTCTGGACCGGAAAAATCTTCCGAGGTGAAAACAACGATTTCCAACTTCTTATTACAGCCTAGAGAATTGGTCAATTCTACTGTATATTCTCCCGGTCCGGTGACTAGGTAAGTCTTTCCTGATGCCCCATTGATTTTTTCTCCATTCCTAAACCATTGATAAGCGCTTGCCTCAGGAGCGACCAGAGTTTTATTGTCTTTGGTAATTGTACCTCCTGGGGATTCCAATTCTTTCACCTCAAACTTTGATGTTTCTTCCAGGCAAGCTCCTGAATATCGGATTAAGGCATCGTAGTTGCCCGCCTGACCAATTTCAATGGTTTTGGCATTTCCCGAAATCTCAGTCCCATTTCTTCTCCATTTGATTACTTCAAAAGAAGCAGTTGAATTTAGGGTCAATACGGTTTTTCCA
This sequence comes from uncultured Limnohabitans sp., assembly GCA_964521585.1. Lineage (GTDB taxonomy): Bacteria > Bacteroidota > Bacteroidia > Cytophagales > Cyclobacteriaceae > Algoriphagus. The sequence continues at coordinate 2,416 of CAZFSC010000213.1, read as the reverse complement.
CCCGGACAAATTGCATTATTCCCTGAAATAGTAACCAGTTGAGAGTTGCTTCCTTTGACTTCCACTTGTGCAACTGCACCCGTATTGTTTCCAGAGAAATCTTTGGCGATTATTTCAATATTCAAAGTTTTCCCTATGTCTTCGCAGGTAATTTTATCTTTACTCAATATCACCTCTTTGATCCCGCAATTGTCACTAAGGCTACCTATTAATTCGTCTGCTGATAGTATCAGTTGGCCTTTAGATCGATCTAGAGACAGCGAAATATTTTTAGGGATTAAAATCGGTTTGAGATCATCGATTACATTTACTTTCACGACCTTTACCCAAGTCTCTCCCAATTTATTTTTTGCGGTAATTTGAATTTCCTTCAGACCTAAATCCTCGCAGGAAAAGGTAGTTGACCTGGAATAGGTAAAGGAAATTTCCTCTGACTCAGTGTAGTTTTTCAGGAAGTCCGCAGGCACCAGAATAGCTTTTCCAGTCTCATCTAATTTCTTATCGACGAGCTCTTTAAATTCAGGAATATAGGAGGTTGTATTTAATTTGATTTTGAGATTCACCTCATCTGAATATACCCTTCGCTCAACTTTTACCAAATTATAATCTTCATCCAACACCGGGAAAATATAGACAGGTGTAAATTTAATGAGCGCAAAAAGCTCCCCAGCCTCTTCGACTTTTTCAAGATTGACTTCCAGATGACCGTAATGTTTTCCTCCATCGATCAAGACTGGGCGGGTACCAGAAGTATTCCATTGCTCAACAGAGTTTTGATCAGCTGTCCACTTCGAATAGGGGTTATAATCCAATGTAATCAAAGGGTTGTTTTTCCAGTCTCTTTTTACCGCTCTGATTCCATCGCCCGCCACACCAACATCATAGTAGAGTACCCCTTTTCCATCATTGTCCTGATCCACGAAACTTCTTTCAAAAATCTCATCATGACCCGAAAGGACCGCCACTACCCCGTATTGCTCAAATAAAGGATTCAGTACTTGCATTGGAGTGCCTACTTGTCCTACACTCAATTCATGGTTCAAAGGAACTCCATGTTCACCTGAGCTAAATGCGATATGATGGTATTGTATAAAAATCAGTTGTCCTGACTCCTTTGCATCCTTTAGATTTGCTTCCAGCCAAGCATATTGATCTGATCCAGGACCAAAACTGCTGAGGTCATTTCCTCCTCTAGCCTTATAAGTTGCCTCTGTATAATTCTCCTGAGTATCTGTCCCAGGTACTGTAAACTCTTTACCTTTCAATTTTGTAACTCCATCAAAATCTGAGGTTAATTGATCGGGTGTCCCATTACTTGAATCGACAGTTAAAATAGTAACTGGTCCATAATCAGAGCGATAATAACTTTGACCATGTTTCTGCAATGGGTCTGAAACAGGGGTTTTAAAGTAAGCCTGATATCTATTACGGGAAACAACAGGCGCAAATTTCCCGTCGGAGGTATTTCCATATCCTCCGTTTATGGCTCCAAAGTTTTCCCAATTCCCAAAAGAAGGAATCACGGGATAGCTACTGAATCCCCGATCGTACTCGCCGGCGTTGTGTCTAAAAAATTCGTCCCAACCGGGTTGATATCCGCCACCTTGAACCAAATCCCCTGGCATCACCATGAAATCGATGCCTCTTGAGTTAATAACCTTTAGATTTTCAGCATAACCTTTCTGCTCAGTAAGCATGTAATTTGGGATTTCATACCCTTCCAATACAGTAAACCCGAATTTCTCTTTCCAAAGCTGGGGAATTGTAAAAGGTCTTAGAAGTGGTTGGCCAGGAAACCACTCCCTGTGGGTTACCCGACCCCGGGGCTCAGTCTCTGAATCTGCCAGAGCGACAAATCGGATCTTTTGCCAATCAGTCTTGCTTTGCGGGGATTTGAATTGATTTTGATAAGAAGTGCCACCTAGTGTGACTTCATAGTTAATTAGTCTCCCGGGCGGCAAATCAAGTTGCACTTGATAGCGAAAGGCTTGATCGGAAAGCAGCCAGCTTCCCTTTTCCAATCCGGGAATCTGTTGATTTTTTTCAGCTTCAGTATAAAAAATTTCTGGAACTGCTTCTCCTGTGATGTCTTTGGCGAAAATAATCACACCATTTTCATCTTTCAGAGTAATGCTACTCGAAGTCAATGATGTGGACATCCAGGTCATTTGGATTTTGCCAGAATCATACACCTGCAAATAAGGATAAACTCTGAAGGGGTTTATTTCAACTTTTGCTGCTCCCCCGATGGCAAAGGAAACAATGATCAGAAAAAAAATAAAAATTGAAGCCTGTTTCATTTATGCCTAAGGAATAAGTAATCCTAATTCAAATATACCATTTTGGCACTATTCAATCCTACTTTTCAAAAGGATAGATTGAACAGAGTTTACTGGATCGTTACTAAAAATATAAA
>CAZFSC010000212.1:0-4135 GCA_964521585.1 uncultured Limnohabitans sp. | reverse complement strand
AAGGGTGAAATCTGGCGTCAAACTCATCAATAACAAGAGGATTTCCTTCTTTCAAAGACGCATAAATAAAAGGACTTAATTCAAACATTTTCTGGGTGCCTTCCGACTCTTGCAGATCAAATGCAAACTCACTATTCCCCACTAATTCATGTTTTTCATTAAATCTTTTTCTGCTTGAAACAATGAATTTCCTTTTTCTAAATCCTTGTTTCACTTCTTCGGGCATGTCTTCTGGCAAATTATCCCCGTTAAATTCAACAGAATTTACATCCGCGATACCCAAATCTGCTTTTTTTAAAAATTTCAGAATAAAACTCTTTTTGACAGAATCATTTAAGAAATCTCCTGCAAGTCCATAGCCTCCATTTCGGCCAAGACCACTAATCACCAAAATAGAGGAGATTTTCTTAACAATCTGTTTAGAAATCTTTCCAAAACCAAAGGAGGCCAAAGAGGATAGAAATAAGGAATTATCTCGGAAAATTTGGCCTTCTCCTCCAGAAAGTTCAATAGACATTTGTCCCTCTGGAAAATGTTTATGGTTGATCTCAATTACCTGATCCTTTTCTCTCAAAAAAAGTACTTGTTCCCTTAAATTAGGTGTGGAGAATAGCCATTCACTTTTGATTGATTCATAGTCCGCTTCAAAACCATATCGGTACCGGGTACCATCCAGCCTAAAGATCATTTGAAAAAAAGTCGGTTCATCCGCAGACACCGTGGACAATTGAAATGACTCGATCATTTCCAGAACTTTCTCATTCTTCACTGACTCATTGGTAATTCGGATAAACGCAACCAGAGCCCGGACCACGTTACTTTTCCCGCTGGCATTAGCCCCATAGATTGCTTTAGACTTTAGTAAGCTAAGGCCTTTATCTCCTGGAATCAGGTTTACGGTATCAAGACGGGGATTTTTAGACTTAATTTTGGCCGCAGTCATATTCAAGGTTTGCATGTCCTTGAAGGACCAAAAGTTCCCAAAGCTGAATTCCTCAATCATATTCTAAAATAGTCATTTGTGATTTTTTCACAAATATGAGGATACAGATTGAGTTTTTGCTAGTTTTTGCTAGTTTTATTTTGAGACATGAACACAAAAAATAGACCTCAAGCGATAATAAATTTCAATAACCTTAGGCTCTAAATTATTTCAAATTTTTTGTTCAGAAGCGATTTGAAATCATTTCGTTCCAATAATGCCACCAATAATGAGAAGAAATTGATTGTTTCAAAGTTAACCTCCATTCCATTTTCCTGAGAGATACTGCTGACTAGACAATTGAATGTATCACTTAAATTTTGGGGATTAAATCCTCTTTCTATTTTATATTTTATTTTAAGTTTATTTATCTGTGTTTCAAATTCCAATTCTTTACCCGGTTCTACGGATATATTAGTTGTGTTTTTCGAAAGATCTTTGTAGGTAGAGGCTTTTAATATTTTATTTATAAAAAATCGATTAGAAACGTCGTCTAATATTTTCAAATCTTTATCACCTAAAAACTTACATTTTTCAGTAAATAGCTCGTAATCTTGAAACAAAAACAATAAAAAATCTATTACTTTAACGATTTCAATGTCATTATTGGTAAGAGAGTCATAGTGGCCTTTTCTCCAAATATTTCTTTCTTTTAAAACTTGACCTCCTAAAAATATTCGCTTTAAAACTCTAATAGAGATTAGGTTATATTGAAGAAAAGAATATAATATTTGTTTAATAATTGCTCCTGCTACATCTTTTCTAACTTCTCCAAGTGTCATTTTTTTATTGCCATAATCCAATTCCACAGAGTGAAACAGTCTATTCACACCTTTAATCATTTCGGGTGACAAGTCATAATAAAAAATCGATCTAGAATAAAACTTATCTATGTATCCCGAAAAATCTACATCAGCCCCATAACGATTAGCAAAGATCTTTCGAATATTTTCTATGTCACAGACAAGAATAATTTTAGTGAAGTCAAACTTGTTTTGATTATTGTCTTTTTTCAAATCAACATGAGCAGAAAGGATATTCATTATCCGAAAAATATGCTCTGGATCAATTCGATCTAGGTCATCAATGATAAGTACTATCTCTTTTTCTTCTTTCTTTAGTTGATTGACAAGACTACAAATCAATTGGGTATATAAGTCTTCCTCGTTAATTGATCCTGGTTTCTCCGAAAATCTTTTTAAGTAAAAAATGATTTTGTCTTGGTCTGTCTCATTTGCATCACGAAATTCTTTTTCAAACCTTTTGTTCAGATCAATTAATCCCTTGGCAATCTCTTTTAGGGATCCTCCAACCTTTGGAATCACTCCTAGTAGAAATGGAATAATTTCTTTTGCGTTGTTTTTTAGAAAATATGGGAGAAAGGTTTCTTTATCAATCTCCACTTTCTCAAAGTCCAATTCTTTTTCCAGAAGCTTGAAAAAAATATCATACTTAATCAACTCAAATATATCCTCATTGGAAGCAACTGAGTAGTTTACGGGATAGATATGTATGGCTTCATACTTTTCATGATCTTTGAAAAAATTATCCAAAAAGTAAGTTTTTCCAGTTCCGAATCCTCCTGAGAAGATGATTCGATGGTTATTGGTCAAGTCCAAATGGGCTGAAAATTGCTGTTTGGGAATCTCAAGTTCAAACTCCATATTTCCGTATTTTTTATTCTGGGTTAGCCAATCAAACCTTCGAGGCTTTGGAAACCTCAAAGGTTTTCATTCCCTCCTCCGCCACCATCCCCAACTCCCCAATCTCTCTTTCATACTCCTTCACTTCCTGTGCGACCAACTCCCCCCGAAATGCCTTTGCTAATACCGCCTGTGGCAATCGGCCCGTGTTTGACTCAAAGATTTGGTACTGAGAATCGATTTTAAAGCTTGTAAATAGCAATTCTTCAGCATCCTTCTGGCTTGCCTTATTTTGATGCACGGCAATATTACCTTTATGCTTGATTGAGTTCAAAAGGTCTTTGACCTGAATTGGAATTACTCCCTCCAGCTCTAAATTTTTAATCCGATTATGGAAAGTATTGTCATAAGGGAAGTCTAAATGATGCTCCTCAAAAAGATAATCTGTCAGTCGCTCTCCGAATTGCCTGAGTTTAAAAAGACAAGTCACAGGGTCTTGGTGAAGATTGAATTCTGCCGCCAGCCCAATATTAAAAAGTATGGGGAATTCAGTTTCTAAAAATGAAAAGTTTGAAAAGGTCATTTTATCTTAAAAGAGTCAGAGAAATCCTCAAATGAATTAATTCCTTAAATAATACAGAAAAAAGGAAAAGTAAAAGTTTTTCAGATTTGAAAAAGTCAGAAGGATGCCTTGTCAACCCACCATTTTCCTCATCTCCTCAATTGGAGTGGTTATATTTTGATACCTTCCACCCTGTTTGGTGTCAAAAAGATCTGTATTTAGACGATGGCAAATTAAATCCATCGATATGGTTTCAGTTGAAAGATAATGGTAGATGTAATCCAATTTGTAATTGATATGCCCTAGGGCTCTTCGATCAGCGTCGGTTGGTAATAAAAATATTTCGCCTACAAGATCAACAAGTTGTTCTTTGGTCATGGAGATCCCATCAAAATTCAACTGGTCAAAAAGATCTTCCACAATTTTATCTTTTAAACGGGGATAATCTTTTGCCACTACATTCACCAAAATCACGCAATAGTTGGTTTTGGAGTTTAACAAGAAAAAGCATTTTTTACCACCAACATAAAAAACAGTAGCATTCCATTTTCCCAATCTACTCGGATCAGATTCTTCTGATTTAGGGGAAGTGAAGTTCTTCAGAAGCTTCTCTAACTTTTTGGATATATGGATGTGCATGATTTTAGACTTAATTCTTTGAAATAAAGAAGCAAAGTACGAATGATTTGATTTTGACCACAACCGCTCGGAATCTGGAGACCTTCACTTAACCGAGATCAATCTCTTTCACTTGGCGGGATTCTGTCGGAGAATACTTTCAAATAAAATCCTTGATGTTTTCTAAGCTCTTCCTTTCGTCTTTCGAACCCATCAACCAATTCTTGCAGGAAGTGTAGGTCCTATTCTAAGTAAAACCAGAAGGTTATTACCTCCTAAGAAACCTTGTTTTTGACTTTATTATATAGATAAATGATCAGGATCGTCACT
>CAZFSC010000211.1:0-4155 GCA_964521585.1 uncultured Limnohabitans sp. | reverse complement strand
CCAACTGTCAATAAGAACTTATTTGGCTACTGGTGTCTTTGCGGATATACATATTATCTAATTATTAAAAACAATTAAAAGACATGAAACTTAACGAACTGCCTAACACAGATATTCAGATCAGCGAACTGGGACTTGGTTGTATGTCCCTGCCAGAAGATCTGGCTGGTGCGAGAAAAATCGTCCATGCGGCACTGGCTGGGGGAATAAACTTTCTCGATACAGCTGATATGTATCAGAAGGGCCTGAATGAAAGTAACCTCGGGCAAATCACAAAAAGCGTCCGCAGTAACTTGGTAATTGCCACAAAAGTCGGAAATGAGTGGAGAAATGATGGCTCAGGTTGGGATTGGAACCCAAGAAAAGAATATATACTAAAAGCAGTGGAGCAAAGCCTCAGTCGCTTGCAGACCGATTACATAGACCTGTATCAACTGCATGGAGGGACCATCGGAGATCCCTGGGAGGAAACGCTCGAAGCATTTGAAATTCTAAAGTCGCAGGGTAAAATCCGGGCATTTGGGATTTCTTCTATTCGACCCAACGTAATCCGAAAAGTGCTGACAGATAGTCAGCCATCCACTGTAATGATGCAATATAATCCCATGGATAGAAGGCCAGAAGAAGAGGCTTTTGAGCGAATCGGCCACTCTTCTGCCAAGGTTTTGGTTCGTGGGGCATTTGCCAAGGGATCACTTATCGATAAGCTTCCAAAGGAGTTTTTGAATCATTCTGCAGAGGAGGTAGCGAAGTATCAGCAATTCATTCGCGATTCCGGTTACTCTCCCGAATCGGTTTTGATTCATTTCGGCCTATCCCAATCCGTTGTCATTGCTCAGGTCATTGGAGCCAGTAGTACGTCCCAGCTGGAAAAAATCCTTGAGGGATATTCTGAACATACTAATATTCCGGATTCTTTTTTAACAGAAATAAAAAAGGAAATCCCCGCTGATCACTACGACAGCCACCGCTAAGAAATTTCGTTGCAGAGCTTGTCGAATTGGATTACTTTCAAAACTGAAATCATGTACACCCTAATTATGAAAAAATATTTCGTCTTTCTTTTTATTATTTCAGTCTTTTTAGCCTGTGAAACCCCAGGACCTGCGGATGAACATTCCAAATGGGAGGAGCAAGCCAGCCGGGTAGAAATTATAAGAGATGATTTTGGTGTACCCCATATCTATGGCAAATCCGATGCTGATGCCGTTTTTGGATTGCTTTACGCTCAGTGCGAGGATGATTTCCGAAGAGTGGAGCGGAATTACATTTGGGCCACCGGTAGACTTGCCGAACTCGAAGGAGAACAGGCCATTTATTCGGATCTAAGAGCCAATCTATACATGACCGAAGCGGAAGCCATAGCGGCATACGAAAAAGCTCCTGCCTGGCTGAAAGAACTTTGCCAGGCTTTTGCGGATGGAGTGAATTATTATTTAGCCACACATCCCGAGGTCAAGCCGCAAGTGATTACCCGATATGAGCCTTGGATGCCCATGTTTTTTTCCGAAGGTTCGATTGGAGGAGATATCGAGCAGATCCCTTTACGAAGGATTGAGGCTTTCTACTCGCAAAATAAAGGTTTGGCTCTCAATGAAGATGGCAACAGCTTAAATATTCAGAAGTTGATCGATGAACCAAAGGGATCGAATGGGATCGCTGTGTCAGGAGAATTGACCAAATCAGGAAATGCTATGCTCCTGATCAACCCACATACTTCCTTTTATTTCAGACCTGAGGTTCATGTGGTCAGTGAGGAAGGATTGAATGCTTATGGCGCAGTGACATGGGGGCAGTTTTTTGTTTACCAGGGATTCAATGAAGATACCGGCTGGATCCATACCTCCACTTTCGTGGATTTCATCGATGAATTTGTCGAGAATGTAAGTAAAAATGAGAACAAACTTCAATATCAATACGGAGACGAAATGCGTGATGTAGAGGTTAAAGAAGTCACTTTAAAATATAAAGAAGGAGAACAACTCAAGGAGAAGAGTTTTACTTTTTATCGGACTCATCATGGCCCGATTACCCACAAGATTGAAGATCGATGGGTGGCAACCAAAATCAATTGGGATCCGGTGAATGCGTTGATTCAAAGTTATTCCCGAACCAAATTGTCTAATTACGATGAGTTTAAAAAGATGATGGAGATTCGGACCAATTCCTCCAATAATACAGTTTTCGCAGATTCGGAAGGAAATATTGCCTACTTCCACGGCAACTTTATTCCTGTTCGGGATGACTCTTTTGATTTTCAAAGACCTGTAGAAGGTTCCGATCCAAAGACAGACTGGAAGGGGATTCATAAAGTGGAGGAAAGCATCCTGATTTTGAACCCTGGAACAGGCTGGATACAAAATACCAATTCCACCCCATTTACAGCAGCGGGAGCCTGGAGTCCGAAGCGGGAAGATTATCCCAGATATATGGCGCCGGATCGGGAAAATTTTCGGGCGATTCACGCGGTGAAGGTGCTGGATGAAGCAGAAGATTTGACTTTAGATAGTTTTATAGAACTAGCGTATGATCCTTATTTGCCAGCATTTGAAAAACTGATTCCAGAACTTCTCGCTGCCGCGAGAAGTAGTGGGAATTTAACTTCAGAAGAATCTCAAGCAATTGAAGTATTGAGGAATTGGGATTATAGGACCTCCTCAGAATCTGTAGCAATGTCTTTGGCGCATTTTTATGGAATGAATTACCTCCGTGAGATCGGTTCTCTCAACAGATTTATTGATGATCCAAGTATAAAGGAAACTTACGAGCAGGCTACTGATGCCGAGATTTTGGCAGTTTTCAAAATGACGATTGAAGAGATGAATTCTGATTTTGGCACGTGGAATACACCTTGGGGAGAGATTAATAGATTTCAACGACTCACGGGCGATATAGACTTGAAATTTGACGATTCAAAGCCTTCCATCCCCGTGGGACTTGCCTCAGGAACCTGGGGGGCGTTGGCAGCCTATGGAGCAACAGCTACTCCGGAAACCAAAAAGCTATATGGCTATCGGGGAAATAGTTTTGTGGCAGTCGTGGAATTTGGCGAAAAGGTCAAAGCCAAGAGTTTACTTGCCGGCGGTCAAAGTGCTGATCCAAATTCCCCACACTTCTATGATCAGGCTCAACGTTATGCAGACGCGATGTTTAAAGATGTGGCCTTTTACCGGGAAGATGTGGAGAAGCGAATGAAAGAAAAATATGCTCCTGGAAAGCGGTAGTTTTTTCCCCAAGCGGGAGGAGATTGTAAAAAACAGTTTCGTATTCATTCACAGCTGGTCTATCTCAATTGTTTCTTATTAGTTTTTAGCATCTGATCATGCTCAATCGATAGGGGTAGGGTCACCAACCGATCCATTGAACTTGGATCGGTCAGAAATGCTTGTTCACTTCTTGGGAACAGTATTGAGAAAATTTATTGACTATGAAAAGCAAGGCCTTAAGTTCAAATGCTTTTAATTGAGAGGTGCAAAATTTCCTTTTTGTACCTTTGTATGATGAAAGAAAAAATAAGAATCAGCGGTCAAGTCATCCGATACATTGAGGCGAATAATTATGGTTTTATAGCGAGTGATAAAGGAGATACTTACTTTTTTAAAAATGACCGGAAGAAGCAGAAGGAATTAAAAAGAGCGGGCAAAATTGATGAGGTTCATAAATTCACTTCTGGTGATGAAGTGACATTTATACCGTCGAAGTCACCTGATCCGGCCTTGGGAGCCTATGCCTCCGAAGTGAAATATGTGGGTAATAAGCCACGGATCACTTTGGCTGATGAGTCGGATGAAAAAGGGGTGCTAAAGGGTACACTGAAGAAAATGGAGGATGGCAGTTGGTTCGTGCTTCACGCAGGAACTAATGTGTATTTGCCTCTGGATATTTCGAAATGGGAAATAGACCTGGATAAGACCTACGAATCGAGAGTGGATCAGGTGGTTGGATTCAAACTTCCTCAGACTCACCATTTGGATAAATTAAGCGCGATTCTGATCGATCGGAAATTCAGTCCCAACTTCCAATTGTTGAGAGATTACTACGAAGATCAGACGACATTAAAGGTGACTATTACCGGGAAGAATCCACATGGTTATTTTGCCAAACTGCATTTCGGAGACTTTGTAGGTTTTATAAAGTTGGATAAGAACGCCTCCA
>CAZFSC010000210.1:0-4204 GCA_964521585.1 uncultured Limnohabitans sp. | reverse complement strand
CTAGGATATCAGCAACTCATTTCTCCTCGGGTGATGATATTCGGATATACAGGATACAGCAGAGATGAATTGAGCGCAGATCGGTTCCGTAATAATTTGAATATTTCGGTAGGAGCAGAATATCGATTCTAACAAATAGTTATGATAAATCAGGAACTGAAACTAGTTTTTTGGAAGTATTTACCCTTACTGATTCTGTTGGTCTTTATTCCATTATTGAGTTTTCTCGTTTGGCTTTTTTACCCCGAAAGAACTTTAGAAATTCTGGTAGTAGATAAGACCGTCACCGGTGACCAGTACCATGAGCATCAATCATTCTTTTGGATTCTTAAGTATCAGAAGTATATCAAGAATGATGGAGAGTTTTATGACAAGTCTCAGGATTACCTAGGTTATCATTTGGGTGATACGCCTGAATCAGGAAGCGGAGATGACCTTTCTAGGCTTTCAGACCGTGAAATTTCCGAAAAAATCAAAAATATTGACCTCTTATTTTTTGCAGATACCTACGGCGTTTTTGAAAATGATTTCAGTAAGGATAACCCAAACGAGCGGTCCAAAAAAATCTATGGAGGATTGAATAGAGGTGATCTCAGTTTACTTGCTGAGGCATCAAAACAGGATAAGACTATCATTGTTGAATTCAATTCCATGGCTTCTCCTACCAGTAAATCAATCAGAGTAGAATTTGAAAATCAGATCGGCGTAAAATGGACAGGTTGGATCAGTCGGTATTTTGAGGAATTAGATACCGCAATCAATCAAAATATCCCTCGGTGGTTTATCAAAAACTATTTGGATCAGCATGAAAATCAATGGCCTATGCGTGGTCAGGGATTGGTTTTTGTTCATGAGGATGGACGTGTGGAAGCCCTTACCTACCAGTTGGATTACAAGAACCAAATACCGGAAATCAGAACCCAGCGTCTCAACAAGGCTGGATTCAAGCTCCCTGAAGTAGTACCTTATCCAGATTGGTTTGACATTGTCTTGGTGGAACGGGACTATGAAGTGATCTCATATTACGATATCGATCCTTCAGCAAGTGGTGTAGAGAAACTTAGGCTTATGGGCTTGCCGAGATTCTTTCCCGCCACTGTGGTTAAAAATTCAGATCAGGGCCTTTTCTATTATCTTGCCGGAGACTTCTCGGATCTACGCAGTGATCTCGGATCAGCTAGGTTTTCAGGGCTTCCCAAACTCTGGCAAGGCTTTCACTTGGTGTCTGATTACAATGATCGCAAAAGCTTTTTTTGGAATTATTACTTTCCCCTGATGTCTCAAATCTTGAGCAAATCAAAAGAGGAGCTGGACTTGAAAGCAGAATTAGGGAAGTAATTTCCGGGTTTGTACCATGTAGCTATTCTTATTCTTGAAATCATTAAATAGCCCGGTAAGTCGGTTTTGCATATCCCCGTCAGATATTGGATCGATATTCAGTTGATCAGAGATTAAAAACAACTGTCCATCGGATAGCAGGAATTCCCCATCTACATATTCCAATAATTGATTTTTGTTTCGCATGAGCGGCATGGAAAGTCTCGCTTGGAATTGTCTGGCGGTGTCCAATACTTGCCCTTGCCAAGCAGCTATTTCAGGAACTTCAACAGCTGTGTTTTCCCTCAGAAAAGCCAATAAGGATGGGGTCACCTCGAAGTGGCTGCTCATTCCTTTGAAATATGCTGTCCGCTTCAATAAAGGAGAGTAAATGATCAGGGGAACATGGAATCGATCCAATCTGGAGCTCATCGGGATCTCAGGGAGTCGATGGTCTCCGGTGATTACAAAAATTGTATTTTCAAATTCAGGCCGCTTCTTATATTCAGTGATGAATTCCTTTATAGCATCATCGGCATAAAGAATCGTCATATAAATATCCTCATAGGATAAATAATCGGTGACTTCCTGTGGGTTAAGGTTTAGGTAATCTGTCAGATGATTTCTTAGCTTGGTCTGATATAACTCACGCTGAGGAACGAGGTACGGATCATGGGAAGTCTGTGTCTGAAAAATTCGCAGTTGGGGTTTTTCACTTGTCTCGGGCAATTTTTCCAAAGCATTTCTGAAGAGTTCCTTATCAGAATAGCCCCAGGAGAAACCACTGTTGCTTGGAGCTTTTTGATATTTTGGATCAAAACCGAGAATATCCACAAGCTGATCCACTTGTTGGTATTCAAGGAATGGCCCTTGATGGTCAAAATTACGATCAGCTCCGATGAAATACCGCACCTCGTAATCATTCTTTTTCAGTACACTCAGAAGTGTTTCATGCTTTGGGAAATTTTGATACAACTCTAAAAAACCACTTTCTCCAAATGGAAGTCCTGAGAAGATACCTGGAAGAATACCAAATGTCCTGCCTGTAGACGAGATATTGTTAAGCCAGACGAGACTATGCTGCTCAAGCGAGTCCAGGAAAGGAGTGAAACTCCCTAAGTAGGCATTCTGGCCTGAGTAAGCTTTCCCGATACTTTCGATAAGAATAAAAACGATGTCTGGTTTTTTTTGTAAACTGTCAAAGTAGGGGCCTAATACATCGGGATATTCTGCCTTGAAGGCAAAAGGATAGGCATTGTCGTAATAATCTTTTTGTACGACTAGATCATCATTTGAACTTCTTAGATAGAAGTCGAAATAATATTCATTGGTGTACATAAAATAATCAAAGGTCTGAAATGCCAAAAACCTTGACTTATTACTTCGGACGTTGAGCTGGGCCTCATTAGCGCGTATTTCAGGCTCAAAAGGAAAAAAATTGATCACCAGAAGGCCGCTATAAAGCAGTAAAGTCAGGATAAAATAGCTTTTTAGAGAAAATTTGAATAACCAAATTCCCGATTGTAGAAGAAGAAATAACACCAGGAAAGCGAGGAGGCCCAATATCATATTTTGAGTATTGAGTTGTCCGGAGGCTTCGAGGGTCAAAATAAGATCTTCCCTACTATAAGCAAAAAGATCTTGTCCCAAGGGAAGCAGGGTCTTGACAAAATAAAAGATCAAGGCCGTCTGAATGATGAGTGCAATGGCAAACACCAGTTGGCTCCACCATTTAGCGAGTGAGACAGACAGCATACTCAAAATGGCATGGATAAATAGCAGCAGTCCCACAAAATAAAAAAACCATTCCAGGTCTTCGAGGATACTGTAGGTCAAAACATCCCAAAAAGTGAAGTTTAAAACATGATTGTCAAAAACCAATTTTAATTCCAGGATTCGGATTAACAGGATTAAAACCAAGAAAACCAAAGACATACCCCAGAAATTCTGAAGGGAGATTTGAATTTTTAGGGGTAAATTTGAGCGTATTTCAGCCTTTTGGGCCATATTTGAGGAATATCAAGGGGATTTAAGCCGAAAAGATAAAACAAAATGAATTATCTTCAAGCCGCTATTATAGATATATGACTAAATCAGATTTGTGGGTAGAGCTCTACTCAAATTTAAGTACAACGGGTGCGTTGACATTCAGTTCCAAAGCACTTGTTTCCAAAATGCTTTCTCATGCACAGATTTCAAAAGCAAAAGTTATTGTAGAATTGGGTGGGGGAGATGGCAGTATTACACAAGGGATAGTGGACCGGATGTCATCAGATGCTGAATTATTCGTGTTTGAGATCAATAAGCCGTTTTGTGATTCTATGAAAAAGATTTTCCCTCAGGAAAACGTCCATATCATCAACGATTCTGCCGAGCATATCAACCAATACCTAGGGACAAAGAAAGCAGATTATGTATTGTCTTCTCTTCCTTTTAGTTTCATTCCAAATGAGGTAAAAGATCAAATACTATCAGAAAGCAAGCATTCGCTTACCAAGGAGGGTACTTTTATACAAATTTGTTATTCTTATTTACTCAAGAACCTTTTTAAAAAGCATTTTGACAAAGTAGAAACCAGCTTCACGCTTAGAAATTTTCCCCCTGCCTTTGTGATGATCTGCAAATAAACCTACCGAACTGGATATCCTCCGGATTGCCATATTATCCATGCTTCGTCAAAAAAGGGGCAAAGAATTTTCTCCTTTGGAAGTAATTCAGAGTATGTACCCGGAAGATTGGGGATATTTTCAACAGGAAGTTTTTGATGCAGCGAAAGAATTACAGGTGGAGGGATTGGTCGAAGTCTGGTCAGAAAATGAGCTGGTTGGAATACAAAATGAGCTTCCTCATAATTCGAGAATCCGAACTCCCTCCAAACTTATCTGAA
>CAZFSC010000209.1:0-4231 GCA_964521585.1 uncultured Limnohabitans sp. | reverse complement strand
CGATAGACCAAAACTTTTTCATCCGGGTTCTCACCAGGCACACCAAAATAAGGTCCGTTGAGAATTTTCTCTTCAAATTGAGCTCTGGTGATCGTGCCGCCGAGTTCATTACGGTAGGAACTTTGTCCCAGTACCTCGCTACAGAAAAAACAAAATACAAAAACCAGTAAAATTCTGCTCATTACTTTTCCATAATAGAATTTCCCCTCAAAGCTGGAGATGAAACTACCCCAACCATACTGTCTGCAGTGCCATAATATAGCAACCAATTACCTTTGAAATAGACCAATCCTTCCAAAAAGGTCGTACCCTCCGGATACTGTCCAGACTTCTCAAAGGGAAGTGTAGGCTGGATAAAAGGTTGATCGACTCGATCCAAAAGCTTCCATGGCTCCTTAGCATCGAACAATGCCTGACCTCCCGTATACACCCGATTTCCAAGATCTTTAACCCCGACTGGTTGCGAATTGCCGGCATTGTAAAGCACTACGATCCCATGCTCAGTGAGCACTGGAGGCGGACCGGCCTCAACCAGCCAAGAATCGAAATATCCTGGTCTCGGACTTAGGACAGGAACTCGATTTCCTTCGTGATTTTCCACTGGTTCCCAGTGAATCAGGTCGTCTGAAGAAGCGAGCCAAATATGAGGAACCCCGTAAAACATCCAATATTTCCCGTTGATTTTAGCAGCGGTGAGTTTTCCTTCGAACAATTCAGTTACGATCGCACCTGATTTTGATTCTGTATCGTGGTATTTGCCATCTTTCCAATTTTGAAAGATTGGCCCATGCTTTTCCCAGGTTCGCAGGTCTCTGGAGGTGGCGACAGCAAGTCGGGGAACCTCTCGGTTCCACTGGGTATAAGTCAATACAAACAGTCCCTCTTTGGTTTCCACGATTCGTGGATCTTCAGTCCCGCCGGTCCATTCAAACTCCTTTTGATTGTCATCTGCAGGAAAAAAAATCGGCTCAGACTCACGGGAAAATGAAAACCCATCATTCGAAATTGCCAACCCAATTCGGGAAGTGTGACCTCCAATTTCCTTCTCTCCCAGCTTTTCCTCGGCCCTGTATAGCACGTAAACCTGATTGTCTTTGACGATAGCTGCCGGATTGAACGTAGCCATGGATTCCCAGGCTACCAATCGGCCACTCATCGGATCCTGAAAAGTAGTAGATGAGATCGGAGAAATAATGGGGCTTGCTGAGTTGGGCCTTTGAAAAGGACCAAGCATCCAAGGCTTTTCCTGCGAAAGTGCAGAAAAAAAGATAGACCAAAACAACCACAGAAAAATCAATTTCTTCATCATGAAGGCATTTATAGAGGAATGAAGATAATTCCTTTCACTTATAAAGGATTGATTCTGGGGTATATTTTCTAATTCCCAATAGAAATTCAGGCACTCTTGGATCAAAATATCCAAACAGTCAGAAATCACCCAAATAATTGGGAATACTGCCGTATCAGCAAACCATCGACTTTCTACAAAGTAACTGTAAAGAAGAAATAACCTGGAACTATTGGCTTTTACTGCGCAGTTGCCAACTGGGTTTTTGACTTCAGCTTTTGTTTTTTGGACCCTGCCTTCTTTTTTCTTTTGTTCAACCAGATCAGAGTTCCGGTGATTGGAAGTGAAGTAGCAATGGCACAAGCCAAAAACCAAAAGAACTTAGAGAATTGCCCAAAAATCTCTCCGGTATGAAGTGACTTGACCGAACGACCGATTTGCTGGCGAATCGGTAAATCAGAAAATAACTTAACTTCCAAAACTTCCAGATTCTCCGGTGATAGCTGCAATTCATCCGAACCGGTACCTGCAAAAAAGCCGGATTGATATTTCCGGATTGCAATAGGCTCATCTTCCGCTCCGGGAAGAGAGATCCGAACCGGACCTTCAAAATCGAGCATTTGATTCGTTTTTGCCAGAATATCATCCAGGGTGATTGCTTCATTTTGAGTAAAAGTTGGCTTTACCTTCTCTTGCTCTGCTTCTTTCTGCTCAGGAGATTGGTAAGTATCAAAGGTCTTTTGGTATGCTTCACGGTACCAGTTGAAAGACCAAAACGGGCCGGTCGCGGCCATGATAAATAAAAGGATGATCGAGTAAAAAGCCAAAGTATTATGCAAATCGTGATTGACACGCTTCCAATTCCCTGACCATTTGATTTTCAAACCTTGTTTCCAGTTTTTGACTTTATTGGGAAACCAGATAATCATCCCTGTCAAGACGCCCAATAAGAAAAGCGAGGTCGAAATCCCATTGATCAATCTGCCTAAATCACGATTGCCCATACTATCCAGGATTGGCTCTTCGATCCGATCCAAAAGCAGCCAGCGATGTAGGCTAAACATATAACCCATAAATTCTGCCGTGGCAGTTTTATCCGAGGTGTTCCCGATGATTTCCCCCGAATAAGGATTCACATAATACGTAACTCCCCTGTCCTCTTCCCCTTCCTTTTTCAATGTAAATTGTACACTGCGATCGGAATCTTCATTCCAACTCACGGCGGTGACTTTTGCTTGCTGCTGATTTTCCAACTGGATTTTCAATTCCTCAGCACCTTTTCTTGCTCCGGATTCCTCCACGAAATACAATTCGGAGTCAAAAAACTCCCGGATCTCGGTATTGTAAACGTAGATGGTGCCGCTCAAACAGACTGCAATCACGATCAATCCACAGGTCAGACCTGCGTAAAGATGGATTTTATTGAAAAATTTTCGGGTGAGTGTCCAAGCTGTCGATCGACTGAAGTCCATGGATTTGGATTTAAGAATTGAAGAAGAATAACTTGCCAAAAATAAAAACAGATTTTTATTATTTAGACTAAATCTAAAATAAATTTTTGTTGAGACTAATTATCAATAAGAGTTTTAGAGAATTTGATTGCTGGAGATCCGGAAAAGTTATGGCTGGATTTTTTTCTTATAAAAAAGGATTGTTTGTTAACTTGCCTCAAACAAATCCAATAAATGAAAACCTTATTTAAGCTCACTTGCCTCGCCTTTTTGATCAGTTTTCAATTTGCCTGCTCAGAAAACAAACCTGCCGCAGCGGTCAAAAAAGAACTCGATCCGGAATTCAAGAAAGTGCTCGAGGCCCACGGAGATTGGGAAAAATGGGTGAATGCAAAGGCGATGAGTTATGCGATGATTCACGAAACGAATATGACGCAGGAAAGCCATTTCATTAATCTGGATAGTCGAAAAACCAGAATTTCCTCCCAATATTTTGAAATGGGATTTGATGGAGAACAAACTTGGATCAGCCCAAATCGGGAAGCCTATGCCGGTAAATCAATTAAATTTTACCATAACCTCTATTTCTATTTTTATTCGATTCCTTTTGTTTTTACCGATCCAAGAGTGACCGTAGAAAAAGTGGCGGATAAATCTCTGAATGGCCAGACCTATCCTACTTTTGAAGTAAGTTTTGACAGCAATGTCGGAGACAGTCCGGAAGATCAGTATTACATGCTCATCAATCCAGAAACAAATCGACTGGAATATTTGCTGTATACCGTCACCTATTACGGCAATGAAAATCCCTCTTTCAACGCATTGAAATACGAAGATTACCGGGATAATAATGGAATCTTTTTTCCCCGGATCCTGACGGGATACGAGTACCAAAATGACTCCACGAAAGCGATGCGTTACAATGTGAGCTTTGGAGATCTATTGCTTTTGCCGGATGAGTTTGAAGCCTCCATCTTTGAGAAGCCATCCACAGGAGTTTACAGCGACTAAGTGCTTTGTGAAATATGAACGGAGGTGCTCAATTTGGAATTTGATTTTCCGGCAAACTTCCCCTGGACAGGCAAGGTCATTTGAGGATAGGGATGGAAAGCCAGGGCCACGTACTTTTCATTCGTCATCAATCCCAAACTCGGATCCAAACCGATCCAACCTGCGCCTGGCAGATAACATTCCAACCATGCGTGCAGCTCATGTCCCTCCTCCAGTTCTGGATTATAGGCATATCCACTTACAAATCGGGTCGCCAGACCAAGGCGGCCTAGCATATTCATTTGCATCCAGGCAAGATCTCTGCAAGAACCCTCCCGCTTTGAAAAAGTATAATCAGGGGTCCAGATGTCTTCTTCTTCACGGATCAAGTGTGACCAGTTCTGATGGATGAAAGCCGTGATTTTGACGAGAAAATCCAACAGGTCCGCTGATTGTCCAAAAATCTGATAGACTTCCTCTGAAAACTGAGCAGCCAATCCAT
>CAZFSC010000208.1:0-4301 GCA_964521585.1 uncultured Limnohabitans sp. | reverse complement strand
ATCTAAGAGAATCGTTTAATCTGAGAAATATTTATTATTTTAAAGACTAGCATTTCTATTTTAAGAATTTAGATTAGATCATTTTGAATAAAGCAGTTAAATATTTACACCTAAAAAGCGATTTTTTTAATGAAGTAGGGGGAATAGCGGCTCTTTCGTTTCGATTTTTCAAGGAGCTAATCAAGCCCAAACCTGAAGTTTCCGAATTTTTGAAGCAATGTTACCGAGTGGGCTATCAGTCTTTTTTCCTGGTTGGGATTACTGGATTTATAATTGGTTTGGTGATGACGCTTCAGACCAGACCGACACTCGCCAGACTTGGAGCGGAAGCTTTTCTCCCTTCCATGATCGCAGTTTCTTTGGCGCGGGAAATTGCCCCCGTTTTGACGGCGTTGATTATTGCCGGCAAAGTAGGTTCTGGGATGGGTGCTGAGCTGGGGTCCATGCGAGTCACCGAGCAGATTGATGCGATGGAAGTTTCTGGCAACAATCCTTTTAAGTTTTTGGTGGTCACCCGGGTGATGGCAATTACTATTATGCTACCCATCTTGGTGAGCTTGGCCAATGCCATTTCGATGTTTGGAGGATTCCTGGCAGTGCGGCTTCACGATCAGGTGAGTTGGGGATTGTATTGGTCTAAAGTCTTCGAGGCCTTGTCCTTTGGAGATGTGTTACCTTCATTGGTAAAGACTGTTTTCTTTGGATTTGCCATAGGCGTAATAAGTTGTTATAAGGGATATAACTCCAGTAAGGGTACCGAAGGTGTCGGTAAAGCAGCCAATTCTGCTGTGGTGGCCTCATCCATCGTGATATTTATTATTGACCTGATCGCAGTACAGATCACAGACCTTTTGGGATTAATTTAGGTTCTATCTATGGAAACTGTCATCGAAGTCGATAAAGTAAAAAAGTCATTTGGGGATGAACATGTTTTAAAAGAGTTTTCCCTATCCCTTAAAAAGGGTGAAAACCTGGCAATACTTGGTAAATCCGGGTCTGGCAAATCTGTGCTGATCAAATGTATCGTAAAACTGCTTTCTGCAGATGAAGGAAAGATTTTAGTATTGGGTGAGGATGTAAACGAGTTGGATCAGGATAATCTTGATGATCTCCGCGCAAAAATTGGTTTTCTTTTTCAATACAGTGCGCTTTACGACTCTATGACAGTTCGGCAAAATCTTGAATTTTCCATGCGGCGACACTGGTCCAAAGAAAAGCGCTACAAAGAAGCCGACAAAATAATAAACGAGGTATTGAAAGATGTGGGCCTCGAGCATACCATCGACATGATGCCGGCAGATCTGTCAGGAGGGATGAGTAAGCGGATTGCACTTGCCAGAGCACTTGTGATGCGCCCGGCTATCATTTTATATGACGAGCCTACAGCAGGACTCGATCCGATCACTTCGAGAGAGATCAGTAACCTGATCGTGAAAATCCAAAAGAAATATGATGCTTCCTCTATTATCATCTCTCACGATATGAAAAGTGTGGAAATTATCTCCAACCGCGTAATCATGCTGATTGATGGGAAAAACTACAAGGATGACACCTTCCAGAATCTAAAGGATTCTGACGATCCCAATATCAGCGAATTCTTTAAATAAAATGGAAAAAAGCAAAATCAATAATGCCAAACTCGGATTCATTGTAATCGCAGGAATTCTCTTTCTTGTGTTTACGCTCTATATGATTGGACAGAATCGGATTCTTTTCCAATCTACCTTCACGATAAAAACCGAAGTGACTGATGCCAATGGATTACAGCCTGGAAATAATGTCACCTATATGGGGATCAAAGCAGGTACAGTGAAATCTGTAGAAATGGCCAGTGACACATCCATCTACATTCTGATGCGAATCGATAATGATCTCAAGTCCCATATCAAAAGAGATGCGATAGCAAAAATAACGTCAGAGGGTCTCATGGGGAATAAAATGGTCAGCATCACTGCTGGCAGTACCGAAGCTAAGACCGTCGAGGAAGGGGATTTAATCGCCTCTGAAGCACCTGTGGATACAGATAAGATTATCCGATCTCTGGGTAATACCAGTTCGAAAATCGAGCTGATCAGCGACAATCTGCTGGAAATCACCTCCCAGTTCAAATCCAGTTCTAATTTTCAGACATTGCTGACTGATACGCTGATCTTGGTAGATCTGAAAAAAGCCATCGGTGAGATCCGCGAGGCAGGCTCCAATCTATCGTCTATGGCTGCTACCGGTAACAATCTATTGGTGAATCTTGATCAGGGAGAAGGTTTGGTTCCGCAGCTTTTCACTGATACTGTATTAGTCAATAAAATGGAATCTGCAATCAGTAAAATCGAGAAGGCTAGTCAAGAAACTGTACTCGTGATGGAGGATGCACGGAAAATCGCACAAAAAATGAAAGCAGGGGAGGGAACAGCCGGGATGTTATTAACAGATTCCTTGATGCGGAAGAAACTGTTTGAAAGTGCCGTCAATATTGAGGAAGGCTTTTCGGATTTTAATGCGATCATGGATGCTATCAAGCAAAGCTTCCTATTCCGTGGCTATTTCAGAAAGCAGGAAAAGGAAAAAAAGAAAGAGAAATAATCCAAGCAATTGATACTAGCTGAAGGGTTTTTCAATTTCCAACTGAGGTCTTTAAAGGTTTGACAATGAAGTGAAATCCCAATTCACTACCCGACCATCCAACTTTTCAACTTGCAAACTTTTCAACTCTTCAACCAATCAACTACTTTAAGTCAATCAGCTCGGCCCTTTTCATAAGGTCTTTGAGGTCATCTTTTTCTTTGATGGATTCTTTGCCCAATGTCAAAATCATTCTGGCGTGCCGAAGTACGGACTCTTCTTGGCTTTTTTTCCTTGTAAAATTCAGAATAGTAATCATCGCTTCCATCAAGCGGATAATTACAGCGGGACTGTCCTTCGAAAATTGTCTGATTTGGTTGAATGCAGCACTTACAGCACCTTCAAATTCTAAAACATCTGCTATCACACGAAGCTTGCCGTCTTCGTCTGCCCGGTACTTTGGAGGGAATTTTGCCTCAGCCAGATGACAGATAGTAGAAGTTAAATTGTCGATGCATGCGATCGCCGTATAAGGATCATTGACCCCTGGCGATAGGGCTCTTGCGGCAATTTCAACCATTTGATGGATAGAAAACTCAAGATCCTGCTGAGAGGTTTTTGTTTCTCCGATCACAAAATTATCGATTAGTTTTTCCAATTCTTTTTGTTCCCATTCGGTGTGACTATAAAGCACGCCCAATCTTCCACTTTTGACTATGTAACTTCCAGGCCTATGCTCCAGCCTAAATAATGAATCGCGCTTAGCCACGGTTTCCAACAGATTCTCTCCATCAATATATTGGATGTAGCCAGTTTTGGAGGACTTGAGCAAGATGCTTTTAGGATATTCGGAAACAGGTGCCTCGACATCCATTTCTTCCTCTTCCTCCAACATTTCACCCATTTTTTCAGGAAAGATTGTCTCTACTTGTTTGGCAATCACTTTTGAAATTTCAAATATCACCTTGTCTGCTTGGATACTCACAGCTATTTGATGGATGAATATGATTAACAAGATGATATTGGCTATCGCAGCAAAAATCGCTACCAATATGGAAATAGAAGGTATGAAACTATATCCATCATTGTCCCTGATTGAATTTAAAATTAGAAGGCAGTATAAATAAGTGGCAATGTATGATCCCAAGACTACCTGATTGAGTCGGACGTACATGAAATTTTTGATTAGCCTAGGCCCAAATTGGGAGGAAGCCAATGTCAAAGCTACCAGAGTGACTGAGAATACTGTACCTGCCACACCGATCATCGCTCCTGAGATAGTGGTCAGGATGCTTCGGGCAGAATCGGAACTATTGACCAAAAAAAAGCGGAAAAGCCCATCTTTTTCTATTTCGATGGCATTGTCCAAAGTGACCAAACCTATAGAAAGAATGATTGCAAAGAAGAGCAAAAGCACCGGAATAAACCAAAAGGTGGCAATCAATTCCTTCCAAAAAAAGAGTAGTTTTTTCATGATTAACTAGGCTTATTAGTCAATTGACATAATGTGTCCAGGCAATCAATGTTGACAGAACAGGAGGAATCTGAATTAAATCTTTTATGGAGTCTTGTAGTCATAAGGGGGTAATTTTTTGACCTCTTTTTTATGTTTACGATTAAAAAATATAGCCAAATTCTTCAAATTTTCCGGTTAAGAGCCTACCAAAATGGTTATTAAAACTCATTGATTGTTGCCTTGTTGGAAATATAGATTGGTTTTTAAAATCAGGTTTTTTTCAAAT
>CAZFSC010000207.1:0-4352 GCA_964521585.1 uncultured Limnohabitans sp. | reverse complement strand
CCCACGCTAAACCAATATCCTATATCAGTCATTGCCCTGAATGCTCTACTGAATTGGAGCGGAAGGAAAGCGAGGCCAAGCATTTTTGCCCAAACAGTCAGGATTGCCCCCCTCAAGTGTTGGGAAGAATAGAGCATTTTGTACACAAGCGGGCGATGGACATTGACTCCATGGGCACCGAACGGATCCGTGCCTTGATTGATCAGGGATTCATTTCCAATCCCGCAGACATCTATGATTTGGAGGAGAAAAAGGAGGAATTGCTTGGGCTGGAAATGTCTCAGGATCAGTATGAACTTGAGGGAGAAGGCTTGCTTTACATTTCTTTGGAAAAAGCACTTTTTGCTTTAACCGAACAGATCTCTTTGAAGCAAATTCAGGACTTTTTAGAAAAAAACTCAGCCCTTCCTTTGGAAGAAACACTACGGGCATTTCAGGAACAGATTCGTCATTGGAAGAAAAAAGTGCCTTCCAATACCGGAATGGTCAATTTTCTGATGGCAGGCCTGAAGGAACATCAGCTCCCAAAGCTGGAAGATTTCGTACCGGTAGCGGTCATTCTGGATATTCTATTGGGTAGAAAAGCAGATTTTGAAACCATTCTGAAAGCTAGCAAAGCAGAGGGCACGGTGCATGGCATTCTGTTGAAATTGAATCTTGAACTCTCAGATCAACTCACCGAACGAATCAAAAAACTGAAAGCCAACACTTTCCAGGAAGGAGTAGTCAAAAATATTATGGATGGCATTGCCGAATCTAAAAATCGGTCGTTCGAAAAAGTACTCTTTGCATTGGGAATCAGAAATATCGGCGAAAATACTGCTCAGCTGCTTGCAAGACATTTTGGTAGCATTGACAAGCTGCAAGCTGCCAGCAGCGAAGAGCTACTTGAAATCAACGGTGTGGGAGAAACACTGGTGAGTAGTATTCAGGACTTTTTTGCTGAACCAAAAAATCTCGAAATCATTGATCGACTCAAAGCACATGGATTGAATTTTGAAATCGAAGAGAAAGAATCGACACAACTGGGCGATTCGCTTAAAGGAAAACGGATTCTTGCGAGTGGGAAATTGAATCATTTTAAGCGGGACGAAATCATCGAGACAGTAGAGGCGCATGGAGGTCAGTACCTTTCCTCCGTATCCAAAAATCTAGACTTCATCATCGAAGGTGAAGAAATGGGACCGAGCAAAAAAGAAAAAGCAAAAAAATTGGGTATCCCCCTGATTTCGGAAGCTGAATTCTTGAAAATGATAGGAGCCTGATTCAAGAGCTTCTATCAATTTTAAGGTTTGGAATAGGCATTTGAATTCATAGCCTTATCTTTGAATCCTTAAACCTAAATCAAACATGAATCAGCTCAAAGGCACCGGAGTAGCACTTGTCACCCCATTTAATGAAGATTATTCGATTGATTTTGCAGGCCTAAAGCGGCTTATAGATCATGTCATTGAAGGAGGCGTAGACTATTTGGTAGTGCTCGGTACAACTGGAGAATCTGCGACACTTACTGCAGAGGAAAAAAAAGAAGTGCTGAAAAAATGTTTGATTTACAATGCCAACCGGGTTCCAATAGTATATGGCATCGGAGGAAATAACACCCAAGGTGTTCTAGATGAGATCAAAGCAACAGATTTCAACGGAATCACAGCGCTGCTTTCAGTTAGCCCATATTATAATAAACCTCCTCAGGCAGGCATTATCGCACATTTTGAAGCTGTGGCAACTGCCTCACCGGTTCCGGTGATCCTTTATAATATACCCGGGCGGACCATGTCAAATATGACTTCAGATACCACTTTGGCATTGGCCAAACATCCAAATATCATAGGGATAAAAGAAGCAAGCGGCAATCTGGAACAATGCATGCGTATTGCTGCCGGAAAGCCAAATGACTTTTTATTGATTTCCGGAGATGACCTGCTCACCAAAGTGCTTTATAGTATCGGTGGTTCAGGGATTATCTCTGTATTGGCAAATGCACTTCCTAAAACCTTCAAAACCATGTGTCATGGAGAGGATGCTGCACAGCTGACTGCTGCTTTTTCGATTCTCAATCTTAATGATCTGATGTATAGGGAAGGAAATCCTGTAGGCATCAAGAATCTGCTTCATCATCAGGGGATCTGTGGAGATCAAGTCAGACTGCCCATGCTTCGTGCAACCAAAGGTCTAAGCGACAAAATCAAGGAAGAATACGACCGCATGCATTGAGTATGACTCCAAAATCCATTGCAGAACTCAACCAGCTGATTCAGGCAACGCTCGAATCCGAACTTGATCCAGTTTATTGGGTAGTGGGTGAGATTGCGGATTTCAGGCAAGCCCCACAGGGACATGCCTATTTTGAATTAGTGGAAAAGCAAGGCAATCAAGTGCTTGCAAAAATCAAGGCTAATCTTTGGCAGTTTACATACCGAAGTGTCTCCGCCAGATTCGAATCAGTAACCGGCACCGGAATCAAGAACGGCATGAAAGTTTTGGCCCAGGTAGCTGTCAACTTTCATCCGCTCTATGGGCTAAGTGTGAATGTCAAGGATATCGATCCTTCATTTTCCCTTGGCGAACGCGCACGTATTCGACAGGAAACCATAGACCGTCTCACACAGGAAGGCCTGATCCGATTAAATGCCCGGCACGTCTTACCTCCGGTGATTCAAAAAATCGCTATCCTTAGCAGTTCGACTGCAGCAGGCTATGGTGACTTTATCAATCAGATTCAAACCAATTCAGGGGGATATCAAATTTACCATAAGCTCTTCCCTTGTGTGATGCAGGGAAATGAGGCGGTAAAAAGTCTTATCAATGGGTTAAAAGCCGTTTTCGAAGAAATGGAGTCGCTTAAACCGGACGTGGTAATCCTTATCCGCGGAGGAGGTGCTCAGTTGGATTTGGATTGTTTTGATGATTATCGGCTGGCGGTGGCAATCGCCAGATTCCCCCTGCCCGTTTTAACTGGAATCGGCCATGAACGCGATGAGTCGATTGCTGATCTTACAGCCCATACCAAACTCAAAACCCCAACAGCAGTCGCAGAATTCATCCTGTCGAGTTTCAGAGAATATGAAGAAAATTTGAATCTTGGCTTGAACCGACTGGATCGGGCTACCCGACTACTTTTAAATACCAATGAGAGCAGACTTTCACAACTTGCCCATCAGGTGAGGGCATTGGCCGAAAGCCGGATCCAACTCGAATCAGAAAAGTTGAAATCCAGGGAAAATCGACTGATGAGTACAGGTAGAAACCGTGTGCGGATGGAGCAAAACAATCTGGTAAATCTGGAAAAATCTCTCCGTAAAGCCATGCTGCAATTCCTCAAAAACCAAGATCAACTCCTGCAGTCCAAATCCGTCGGTCTGAGTCAGCTCGATCCAAAAGCCATTCTGAAGCGAGGATACACCCGCACAGAACTAAATGGGGTACCGATTGATTTGGCCAAGCCTGAGTTGGGACAGCATCTGATCACCCATTCTGAAAAACAAAAAATAGAAAGTACAATCATCAAAATAGAATCAAAATGACCAAGCTAAACTACGAAGAGTCCATGAATCGACTGGAATTGATTCTGAGCCAACTCGAAGAGGGTAAAAAAAGTGTGGATGAATTGTCGGAATTGGTAAAAGAAGCAGCAGAACTGGTCAAATCCTGTAAGGCTAAGCTTCGGACTACCGAAGAGGATATTCTAAAAGCTTTCGAAGGAGCTTAATCCCAGAACGCTTATCATGCACCTTTAACCATATACAAAATTCAAATCATTCAGAATGAATTGGATTGGCATATTTGTTGTCAAATTTAGTTTCGAACCAAACCTTGAAATTAATTTATCAGGTCTCTCAGTTTATGTTCAGATTTATTAAAATTATCGTAGTTCTCTTATTTTTTGTTTGGTGCAGTACAGCCTCTGCCCAGAGTTTTTATAAAGAGCGAATTTCCAGAGACAATATTTTCAGCATAGGGGTAGGTCCTTCTATGGCGTATTTGGATAATGGTGGACAGTATCGGGCAGGAAATTTTGAAATTAAACCCTCGATTTCTGCCTCATTGATCAGACGTGTCAAACCTTGGCTAGATCTGAGAACCACAGCCGGTGTTCAGTGGATTTCGAGCGGAGGCAATCCAAGTACCAGCATAAAAGATCGATGGTTTGAAAATTTTGCATCCTACACAGCAATTGGACGAAGTATCTATTTTGACATGATGCCCACGGTCAATCTGATCCCCTTTGAAAACCATATGAACCGAAGCCGTTGGAATCTTTATGGGGGATTTGGTATCGGAGTCATGCATGTAGCTACCCAACAGACCAAATCATTCAGCGAAAATGAAACTCCGACAAAACACCAAATTAC
>CAZFSC010000206.1:0-4365 GCA_964521585.1 uncultured Limnohabitans sp. | reverse complement strand
AAATACTTAGGCCCAATGTTTTAAATGCAGAATTTTTGCAAAATATTCATCAAATATGCGATTGATGAAAATGACCCATTTTCTCTAGATTGGAGAATAATTCGGATTTTAAAAACCATTTTTGTCTCCACTCATTAAATAAAGATTATCTAATGTCACTTGGGGCTAGTCTCGCACTTGGACCAATAGGCAGACTTAATTTTATCTCTTTTATCAACAAGCTATTCTTCCTCTCACTCCTGGAAAATATCGAAGAGTTTCCGGAGGGTTTGATCATAAATCCATTTTGTGGTTTTTGGAATGCTCCACGGTACTTCATTTGCCAAAATTTTAATCTAATTCTTGCGATTAATGCATTGGAAATGAAAACCTGAGGAATACTATTTTGGTTAGTATGCCTCTTCACCTTACTTATCCCCAAACGCATCATCGAAAATCAATTCAGGATAGAATCAGTCAAGTTCCTTGCGGGACATTTAAATCAATTACATAAATGAAATTGGGCAAAGGCAAAAAACTTAATTCGTAGCCATCACCCAATTTCCCTCAACTCGCATTTCTTACATTTAGTAAGATTATCCGGCAAATAATGGTCAATTACTTATTCTGCTGATATCTTTATTCAGCTTATAAATATAGCTCCATGAATCACCGAGTGCTGAGCGAAAAGTGCTTTGAAGTTCATCTCTTTTACTTTTTCCAGCTTGTTTTTCAACAGTCATCCAAACAGATTCCATTTCTGAATCAATTGCCGCATAGTTATTATATGGAATTACAAAATGGTAATCCGGGCTTTCTGGATCTCCTGTTTGCCACTGATACCAGAACCCCATAAGCGGCATATTGGCATTTTTGCGAATTGCCTCCACTTCCTTGACTACTTCCATCATGATTTGCTGATAACCAGGATTCATCTTATAAAAGGACACCCAGATGACTTCAGAGGTATTTCCTGGAGTTTTACTCATGTCAGGTAGAAACCTAGTCACATGGGAGGTTGCTTTTTCTACATGCGGATTGATTAAAGAACGGGCAAGATCCCGGCATTTTTTTGCAGATTCATCAGTCCGATCCATTTCTGCCCAGTTAGCCATCTCCGAAGCGAGGACATACACACTTCCTTCTCCCTGTTGTCTTTCCCATATCCTCCAAGTCCAATTTCCATTATTTTCCATGTAACAGCTTTTCCATGCTTTGATTCCTTCCTGGAATTGCATTTCATGACCTGGTTTAATTACAAACTCCGTAACAGACATTAAATGACCTCGAGTCTCGCTCTGCGCATTTATGATGTGTGGATTGATCAAACCGATTGTCATCCCCAACAGAATTATACCTAAATAGTTACTTTTCTTTTTCATAAGAATTTTGATTTTAAACAGTATTTGAATTATGGTATTAATTCAATTTCAAAACCTTAAGTGAAACTTTGGAATGAACTAGGACCAAATAGCCTAAAAATTGTCCCAACCCCCACTAGTATTTTTCAAACAGATTCATAAAAGTCAAAATTTGAGGTTTAAGAAACTTTTTACAGTATATTAAATGAATGAAGCATCTCTTTCTTCCTGTTTTTTTAGTATTCCACTTCAGCGTTCATGCACAGTTAGTCAATAGGGAGGGACAAAAACAATATTTAAAGATTTTTGAAGAGACAGATGATTTTGGTGAAGATTACTTGGATTTACTTGAAAAGGGACTTAAGGACATCGAGACGGAGAGTCTGCGTTTTAGAATCATCAATGACCTGGGATATTATTACCATACCCGAAATCTCAAGAAATCCCTGAAAATCATCAGAGACGGACTCGAGGAGGCAAGAGCGTCTAATGATGAACTTTGGGAGGGAAGAATGCAGGTGTCAGAAGGGGCTATATTATTAAGAATGGAGCAATTGGACCAGGCTGAACTGGTACTTCGCAGTGCTTTGGAAAAAATACCGGAGTCAGAAACCTGGCTGCTTTTGACTAATCTGGGTTATGTCTACGAACGAAGAGGAGAATTGGGGAAAGCTTTCGAATATGCCAATAAGACCTTGCAGCTAGGAGAAAAGTATCAGGATAAGAAAGCCATTGCAATGGCTTATTCTGATATGAGTAATCTTTTTTGGAAGCAGGGAAAATATGAAAAGGGTGTTGAATATGGGCTGAAATCTATCGCGCTTTTTGAGGAACGAGGGTTAAAAGATCTGGACTTTGATTTTACTCTTCATGTGTTGGGAAATAATCTCGTGGGCTTAGGCCAATTCGAAAATGCTTTACTCAATTTTCGGAGATCTTCTGAGATAGGAAGACGGTATGGTTTTTACAATAACCTCAGTGATACTTATATCGCATTAACCGAATTGTACACTGAGACGGATGATTTGGAAAATGCCGAGAAATCAGGAAAACAGGCCCTAAAATATGCAGAACTGCTACAGAATGATTTTATGGTGGTCAGATCTCTCCATTCCTTAGGAAGAGTAAAAATCCAGACCGGAGCCTTTGATTCTGCGATCCTTTATTTGAAGCAGAGTATCCGGACAGCCACAGATGATTTTGGGGATATGTATTATCTGGGGCTGATTTATCGGGATCTGAGCACAGCTCTGGAAAAGGCAGGTGATATTTCAGAGTCCTACCAAGCTTTCAAAAAATACAATGAACTCAATCAGTTGGTATTTAATTCAGAAGCTGATCAGCGGATCGCCCAGTTGCAGACTGAAATGGAAGTCAGCCAAAAGGAAAACACCATCTCTCTTCAGAACGAAAAATTAAAACAACAGAAAACCACCCAGATTTATACCCTGATTCTTATCGTTTTGTTGAGCTGCTTCTTATTTGTCCTCTACCGTGTTTTTGTCCGAAGGAAAAAGTATAGTATGCTTTTGGAAAAACAAAATAAGGAAAAGGAGTTTCTACTGAAAGAAATTCATCACCGGGTCAAAAATAATCTGGAGACGATTTCCAGCCTCCTTGCCCTACAGACAGCGCAAATAGAAAATCAGGAGCTTCAGGATATAATGATTGAAAGCCAAAACCGGGTTCATAGCATGGGTATGATCCACCAAAATCTTTACCAGGGAGAAAACCTGGCAGCCATAGAAATGAAGCATTACTTCGAAAATCTGGGCAAATTTATTATCGATTCATTTGATGCAAAGGACCGGATCACATTAGCTGTCGAAATGAATGCCTTGGAGCTTAATGTGGACAGGGCGATTCCGGTAGGTCTGATTGTCAATGAAATGCTTACAAATGCACTCAAATACGCTTTTCCTGCAGGAAAGAAAGGAAAAATCACCATCAGCCTCGAAGAAGACCACTCCTATCTGTACCTCAAGGTTGCTGATGATGGAATTGGAATGGGGGGAAGTTCTGGCCTTCAGGGGACAGGTTTTGGAATGCAGCTGGTCAGGCTATTAACAAGGCAATTGGACGGAAAAATGACTTTGACCACAAAAATGGGCACTGAAGTATTTTTTGAATTTCAAATCGAAAAAGCAGCATGAGCCAAAGAACAAGAATATTGATCGTCGAAGATGATATGATCATCGCAGCCAATATTTCACTACAACTTACAAAACTCGGTTATGAAATCACCGGAATAGAAACCCGTGGGGAAGATGCAATCAATCATGCAAAGGAGAATCTTCCAGACATCATCCTGCTGGATATTCGCCTAAATGGAAAGATCGATGGCATCGATGCAGCAAAACAAATTCAATCCTTCGCTGACATTCCAATAATTTACCTAACTGCCAATTCGGATGACGCCTACTTTCAAATGGCCAAAGAAACCCACCCTTATGCTTTCATTTCAAAACCATTTACTAAACTCAACCTGGAAAGAACCCTTGCTTTGGTAGCAGAAAAGATTTCTTCAGAAAATAAAGAGAACCATCAAATCGATGTCTTGGGTGATTGTTTGGATGACCGGATTTTTATCCGGAATCAGGGCAAATTGGTCAAGTTGATGTTGGATGAAATTCTATATATCGAGGCTGAAAGGAACTACTGCAATATAATTACCGGGAGTCAAAGTTATTTGATCATCAGTTCACTGAACTCCTTTTGTAAAAAAATGGAGAGCAAAGATTTCTTACGTGTTCACCGATCCTATGTGGTTAATATCAAAAAACTGGATGCGCTTGGAGATTCCCACCTGGAAATTAAACGAAAAGTCATTCCGATCAGCAAAATGTATAAAGAGGATCTGATGCGGAGTATCAAAAGGGTATAGCTTATCTGTATTTTAACTTATTCCTGTAATCATTTAAATTTTTTAGTTGATCCAAAGAGCATCGATTTCAATAAAAATCATCGTGTAAATATTCCTAAAATAATTATTCCTGCTAGTTCTAGCATATGATGTTTTTTCGGT
>CAZFSC010000205.1:0-4373 GCA_964521585.1 uncultured Limnohabitans sp. | reverse complement strand
ATCTTTCGATTTCAAAATGGCCCATTCCTGTTTCCTTAGTCGTAGTCCAGTGAAGGATCACCGATTGACTTTCCTTATAGTAAACCAGCTTTTCTTCAGATACTTTAATTGGCAAGGTTCTAAAACACCAATCCCCTGTAGAAGTATCCCAATAATTTTGATCAGTTATTACAGTATATGCCGCTGTACATCCCGCTGAATTCGTACTGATACTGGCCACTTGAGTTCCGCATTTAAAGTATTGCGGAACACCTGAGTTTACATTAAAATTTTGGTTCCCGAACTGGGAGTTGGAAAATAACCTAAAACGAGGTTCCCCCGAAATCTGAACAGTCCTGGAATTTATAGTCCCCCAGTTTTCAAATAAGGTCGAGCCGCTCAGGTTAAAAGATTCGATATTGAGAGTTCCATTGGCTTCCACTCCTACATAGGAATCTCCTGAGATATTGATTCCGCTGCAGACATTGGATCTACCGGTACCTTTGATCACCAAGGCATTTTTCAAAGCAATATCAGTTGCCGTAAAGCCCGGGTTTCCGGCATCCAGAATAAGGTTTCTCACTTCAAACAATCCTTCGACTATGACCTTATTTGAATTTCCATTGGTAAAACCCAGCGTATTGACGACCCGCAACACTCCTAGCGGATTTATATGGAAAAGAATCCCTTCGTATTGGCTACTGGTTGGAAAAGTAATATTACTAGCCTCCACTTCTATTCTATCTTCTACATAAAACTGTGCCTGCTTGGCGTAGAATATATTGATCAGATTGACTAAGGCATTACTTGTTCCCGAGGACTTCAAAAATCTTAGATTGGCTCTTTCCAATAAATAGAGATTCCTCCAAGTGCTTAGTGAGACATTATCTCCTAAGTGGATTCTATAATCCGGTCCCAAAAAAGCAAAATCAAACCCTGGGTTTAT
Organism: uncultured Limnohabitans sp.; assembly: GCA_964521585.1. GTDB lineage: Bacteria > Bacteroidota > Bacteroidia > Cytophagales > Cyclobacteriaceae > Algoriphagus. The sequence goes on along the minus strand of CAZFSC010000205.1, from coordinate 3,448 downwards.
CAGCAAATTATGGTTGAGAAACACATTTACCTCGCAGTTGTTTTTGTAGGAGTTTAGACTCGGCATGCTTGCGCTGGATACCAAAGGGGGATAGGGACTGGCCGAATTAGATGAACAACCAGGAATATCTACTTTATCCCAGCAATTGCCATCCGTCCAGCTCGAGGTGCAATTGGTTTTGGTAGGATTATAGGTGTAGGTCTGGGCATAACTATTCCCTATAGCGATAAAAGTAAAGAGGAGCAGATATGTTAAAAATATACTTTTCATTTTTCACTGGAACGGTTCTTAAATACCTCATTTAAAATGAAATGCTTTTTAGGTGCAAAGAATTACATGAATTTGTATTTATTATATTTTTCATATATTTCATTGCACTATTTTAATATAAAATACTGATTTCCCCTAGCAAAAATGAATTTTTCTGACAAGATATTGCAAGTGGAGAAGTTGCCAGCTTAAAGTAAAAAGTGAATCTGGGATAGGATCCTATCAAATCCTGATTGATTTTAAAATTGGGCTAATTATGATCAGGAGAATTATAGAATTCCGAAAAGTGGTTTTTTTCTCCACAAGAAAGATTGGACCGTCTAATTATTTACTTTTTCAAAAAAATTTTCTCTAAGGGGATCAGTTTACTCCGGCCAGCGGAGGTCAATTTTACTGGGTTTTACCCCTAATCAGGCCTGAAAATCACATATTTATGTGGGCAACAATGGCTGTATACATTTCCGTAAAAGCTGAAAAACCGCTAAAATTTTCAACGGATTAAAAAAACCGGCAAAATGAGAATAATAAAATTTGCTTTGGCAATCACATTAGGCTTGATAATAGCCTTTATTCTCTCACTTTACTTCGATGTGATCTGGAAATCTCCCGGATTCTATCAGACAGAAAATATTCGAAAAATGGAGGTTCCCATCATGGATATGGAAGCCTACAAGGAGATTATAAGTCAGCACAGAAGACCTTACTGCTATACCATCAAGTCAAAAAATGGGGGTAAGGTATATATTCTTGGAGTAGAACATACCAAGGATAAAACCAATGCACAATTCGATACCATCAGCCGACTATGGGAAGAAGCCAAACCTACCGTGGCTTTGGTGGAAGGCCGCATGGGCTTCTTGTTTTCTTGGACCCAAGATCCGATTGAACATTACGGAGAAGGCGGCCTAGTCTCTCATTTGAGTCGGAAGGACGGAGTGAAGCTGTACACTTGGGAACCTCGGAAAGAAGATGAGATCAAACTGCTGTTGCAGGATTTTTCAGCAGAACAGTTGGCAGCATTTTATTCCTTCAGGCCTTATTTTGGGAATATGAGACATGGGAAACCTAGTAATCCTGAGGAAAAGCTTCAGGGATATCTTGAAAGCCGTACGGATATTGAACCCCTAAAAGGTCATTTTACTTCCTGGCAAGAATTGGATAGCTATTGGCAGCGTCATTTTCCTGATATCAACTGGAGGGATTATTCAGATGAAAAAGGATGGCCAAGTGGCTTCCTGAGTGAAATAGCCAACGCCTCCAATCTGGCTAGGGATTACCATATGGTTCAGGCTATCGCGGACTTGGTAGAAAAGGGCGAAACGGTATTCGTGACCATGGGATCCAGTCATGCACCCCGAATCGAGAAAAGTTTACATGCAATAATCGAGTGATTTTTTGGAAGGGGTTAAAATGTCTTAAGTGAGAAGGTTGAAAAGTTGAAAAGTGGAAAGTTTGAAGTGGGGAATGGGCAAGTGAGAAATCAGAAGTTAGAAATAAGAAATACCAAGTGGAAAAAACTATATTTATAAATAAATAATTCTTTAAACCTTCATCGCGGCCGTCTCCCGCTTCAGATCGCCAACTCCTTTCATATGCAGCGATTGCATCCCATAGCGATTTTTTAGCCGGGTAAAAAATGTAAGGATCTGATCCAGTTCCTTCATTGAACCTTCCGGGTCATTGCCAAAATTATGGGGGTGCCACCAGAGATGATAGATCTCCTTGTGCTTTGCAGCATATTCCATTTCCTGCAGGATTCTACCGAGGCGCTTTGAATTCATCAACCCATTTGAAAAAGGCCTCAAAATCCTGGAAGCAGGAATGATCAACGGCTCCTCCGGAAAGCACTGAATTTCAGATTCAGGATAGGAAGTTCTTTCCCCCACCCCGAAAAAACAGTCGGCAGACCTGAAGAACTTTTTACTCAAGTCCTCGTGCTGGGTTTCCTGCCAAAACCAGTTTTTGGGATTTCCCCTTACCTGCTCAAAGCCTTCCTCCAGACAGATTCCCAGGTACAGTTCATTGATGTGATTTCTGGGAAAGACCAAAGATTCCAATTTCACTCCAAATTTATCCATGGCGATCTTTTGGGAAGCTTTGAGATCTTCCCGGAACTGCTCCGGACTTTGTCCTCGCATCAGGGTATAATAGTGTGCAAATGAATGGGAACCCAATTCCTGGCCGGGGGTCTCTAAAATAAGGCGGATCAGGTCGGGCGCGAAATGAACCTCAGGACGGATCCCGTGTTTCTTCGCCCATTCATAAGCTGAAAATTTTGGTTCCCGATAGGAAGGCAGATACTTGGGAGAATAACTCTTCCATTCTGCCTCATCATCTGCAAAAAGCATCCCCACGGTAGCCCAGGTCACCTGAACATCCGCTGTCGCAAATTTTTCCAACATGTGGGGAATCACCTTTCGGGTATTGCTAAAGTATTCCGGTTTGTAGCTTATTCCAACCTTGTCGAATATCCCCCAAAGGAGTTCGAAGTCCAGAGAGATGGTGAAGATTCCCGAGCTGATGGTTTTATTATTTGTTTCCACTTTCAGTAAATATCAAAAATTAGGATGATTTGAGCATTGTTGAGCCGCCTGACCTTTAAAGGGAAAGGAGTAAAAGGATTGATTTTGGTTATAGGGTTTGTAATCGTTGTTGTCTTGGTGGTATCATCATTTCGAAGGGTTTAAAGATTCGTCATCTTGACTCAAATCATTCAATCCTGAGAAATCTCCCAGTTGACTTCACGAAAAACCGCTTAAGATTTCTCTAGGCTGTTTTTGCTCAGTTCAATTATTAATCCTTATCGCTTATCAAAATAACTTCTCTTTGAGAAAGCCTGGATTCTGAAATACCCTAATACTTAGAAATTCCTAACCAGATGCCATTGCCTCTGCCTCTTCCAATCTCCTTCGTTCTTCCTCCACGATTCGATTATAAATTTCACCCCGTTTTTTGATTCGATTGGTCTTCTGCCAATCCATAAAGGCCACAATCACAAACAACATAAAATACATGATCTGGGATTTCTGGCGGATGATAATACCTAGATTGGACATCACGAAAGTCATGGAAATCGAAATGGAAATAAATACTACGGCGGACATTTTCACCATTGCCGGAGCAATCTTGATGTAAGTAATAAAATCCTTTTTGATGATTTTGCTAAACATGTAGATGT
>CAZFSC010000204.1:0-4398 GCA_964521585.1 uncultured Limnohabitans sp. | reverse complement strand
CGGTTCATGAAGTAGCAGAAACTGTAATTCCTTTTATTGAAAAAAATAAAAAATATCAAAACAAGAAGTTGTTAGAGCGGATGGTGGAACCGGAACGAGTGATAATGTTCCGTGTGCCGTGGATCGATGACAATGGTGAGGTACAGGTTAACCGGGGTTTCCGTATCCAAATGAACTCTGCAATCGGACCGTATAAAGGCGGTTTACGTTTTCACCCGTCTGTTAATCTCTCTATTCTTAAGTTCCTTGCTTTTGAGCAGGTTTTTAAGAATAGTTTAACTACTCTTCCAATGGGTGGAGGTAAAGGTGGGTCTGACTTTGATCCGAAAGGAAAGTCAGATAACGAAGTAATGAAATTTTGCCAGAGCTTTATGACCGAGCTTCAGCGTCACATTGGTGCTAACACTGATGTCCCTGCAGGTGACATTGGTGTAGGAGGCCGTGAGGTTGGATATATGTACGGACAGTATAAAAGACTTAGAAATGAATTCACAGGGGTCTTAACCGGAAAAGGTCTTTCTTACGGTGGATCCTTAATCAGACCTGAAGCTACTGGATATGGTAACGTATATTTCGCAGAAAACATGTTGAAAACCAGAGGCGACAGTATGAAAGGTAAGACGGTTGTTGTTTCTGGATCAGGAAACGTTGCTCAGTTCGCGGCGGAAAAAGCTACTCAGCTTGGCGGAAAAGTGATCACTCTTTCTGATTCTTCCGGATTTATTCTTGACGAAGAAGGTATCTATGCTGAAAAATTAGCCTTTGTAATGGAACTCAAAAACGAAAGAAGAGGCAGGATCAAAGAGTATGTTGAAAAATATCCAAATGCTAAATATTTCGAAGGTGAGACGCCATGGAAAGTGAAATGCCAGGTGGCCTTACCTTGTGCCACTCAAAACGAGCTTCATGAAGCAGATGCCAAAGCATTAGTGGATAACGGATGCATATGTGTTGGAGAAGGGGCGAATATGCCTTGTACTCCAGAAGCGATTGCTGTTTTCCAGGATGCAAAAATTCTTTTCTCTCCAGGAAAAGCATCAAATGCAGGGGGAGTTGCAACCTCAGGACTTGAAATGTCTCAGAACTCTTTGAGATTCAACTGGACTTCAGATGAAGTAGATACCAAACTAAAGCAGATCATGAATGATATTCATGCTCAGTGTGTTCAATTTGGGACAGAGGAAGATGGTTATGTAGATTACGTAAAAGGAGCTAATATTGCCGGTTTCGTGAAAGTAGCTGATGCCATGTTGGCTCAGGGAGTTGTGTAAATTCTAAACGGACAGATATTTGTAAAAGCCGCTTTTGCGGCTTTTTCTTTTAAATACCCATACGGATTTAATGTATTTTTGATTCTAGTGATAAGGGGAGAATTTAAAATTTCTGAAGTATAAAATCTACTTTCATGTTGATCACCACAAAAGCTATTGTCTTTAGCGCGCTGAAATATGCCGAAGCTGATCTTATCGTGAAATGTTTCACTGAAAAGGAGGGTCTAAAATCCTATTTATTGAGAGGCGTACTGAAGTCTAAGAAAGGGAAATTAAAGGCCTCTTTTTTTCAGCCTTTAACTCAGCTGGTGATCGTTGCCACCCAAAAAGAGAAAGGAACATTGGAATATATACGGGAGGCTAGTCTTAATATGCCATACACCAGCTTGCACACAAACATTCTCAAGTCTACTGTGGTGATGTTTCTTTCTGAAGTTTTGCGCAATGCCATCAAAGAAGAGGAGAAAAATTTTCCCCTCTACAAATTTCTGGAGGAGTCATTGTTAAGATTTGATTCCAGTGAAAAAACAGCCAATTTTCACTTATGGTTTTTACTGGAGTTGACAAAATTTCTTGGGTTTTATCCCGATGATTCTCAATCACATGGGGCTGTTTTTAATCTCCTTGAAGGGAACTTTCAGAACAGGGAAACGAATGATTGCTGTATTTCCGATGAGAATGTTGTTGTTTTAAAACAGTTCTTAGGCACAAACTTTGATGACTTATCGCGAATAAAATTGAACCAAATCACCCGTTCCCGGTTTTTGTTGATGCTACTGAATTATTATGAAATTCATTTGCAGGGTTTTCATAAACCTAAATCTCTTGGGGTGCTCAATGAAATTTACAGTTAATGAGACTGATATTCTGCTTTACACTTTTATTCTTCACCAGCAGTGCGTGGTCACAAGAGATCACGGTTATTAACAGAGAAACGGGAGAGCCTATTTTTAACGTCGCTATCTTTAATAAAGATAAAAGCAAAAGTACCCTCACCAATTTCGACGGGAAGGCGGATATTTCAGCATTTTCTGAAGGGGAGATCATTTTTTTTAGGCATATGAGCCACCGTCAGTATCATACCACCAAACGACAAATTCTTCAACAAGAATCCAGGATATTATTGGATCCTGAAAATAACACTCTGGATGAAGTAGTGCTCTCTGTTGCCGGATTTAGGCAGAGAAAAAGAGACGTGCCCCAGAAAGTGATCAGTATCAATCAGCAAGATATTGTTTCAGCCAGTCCTCAAACAGCGGCAGACCTTTTGGAAAATACGGGACAGGTATTTGTCCAAAAAAGCCAGTTAGGGGGAGGAAGTCCCATGATTAGGGGCTTTGCTACTAACAGACTACTGATTACCGTTGATGGCGTCCGGATGAATACAGCTATTTTTCGGAGTGGAAATGTTCAGAATGTAATTTCAATAGACCCCTTAGCGGTGGAAAAAGTAGAGGTGGTAATAGGGGCCGGTAGTGTGATCTATGGTAGTGATGCCATAGGGGGTGTGATGAATTTTTATACCCTTACTCCAGCCTATTCCTCCATTAAAGGAGGCTCACTTTCAGGAAGGGTATATGGACGTTATGCCACTGCCAACGAAGAGAAAACAGGTCATTTTGATGTTGCTTACGGAAAAGATAAATGGGCCCTGCTCACCAGTTTGAGTTATTCAGATTTCGGACATTTGAAGATGGGAAGCCACGGACCTGAAGAATATTTGCGACAAGAATATGTAGTGCGTAGGGATGGACAGGATATAGTGGTGCCTAATAAGGATCCCAGGGTTCAAGTGCCTACTGGTTATGATCAGGTGAATTTTTTGCAGAAGATACGCTATAGCCCATCCGCAGAATGGGATTTTGGAATGGGGTTGCTCTACACGACCACTTCTAATTACCCTCGGTATGACCGGCTCTACCGTAAACGGGACGGGCAATTCCGGGCTGCTGAGTGGTATTACGGCCCACAGAGATGGTTGCAGGGAAATTTTAAAATCGACAAAGTAGGAAATGGGGACGTATATGATAATGCGAAATTCACCGCTGCTTACCAGATGTTTGAAGAAGGACGTAATGATCGTGACTTTGGGGATGAAATATTATATGAGACCGATGAGCATGTGGATGCCTGGTCTGCCAACCTGGACTTTGAAAAAGAATTCTTTGGCAGTAAATTTTTCTACGGTATGGAATACGTACTAAATAGCGTCGATTCTGAAGGTCAAGAAACCAATATTGTTACCGGAGAACGTGATGCAGGAGCGTCTAGATACCCCGATAATTCGACTTGGCAATCCATGGCAGCCTATGGTACTCTACAATGGAAGATCAATCCGGACCTCACCCTTCAAACTGGGGCTCGCTATAATCGTATCCTTTTGGATGCGACTTTTGATGAAGAGATTTATGATTTTCCTTTTTCCAAAGCCAAAATTAATACAGGTGCTCTTACGGGTAGCGCAGGTTTGAATTGGCAGCAGAACAAAATAATTGGATGGCAATTGAACATATCTTCAGCTTTCAGGGCGCCGAATATCGATGATGTAGGGAAGATTTTTGATTCTGCGCCGGGAATGGTTGTGGTTCCAAATCCGAATTTAAAACCGGAAACGGCCTATAATGCCGAAATTGGGATGCAGCTTAATTTTGATGGTGCAGTTCAGCTGGATGTAGCCGGTTACTATACCTACCTTGATGACGCGATGGTGCGTAGAGATTTTGTGTTCGATGGTAAGGCTGTGATAGACTACCACGGAGAACCAAGCAGGGTACAGGCGATTCAGAATACTGCCCAGGCCTATGTTTACGGATTTGAGGCAGGAGCCAAAATTAGATTTTCAGAGCAGTTGAAATTCACTTCTCAAATGAGTTTGACTGAAGGAGAGGAAGAAAAGAAGGATGGGACTAATGCTCCTTTGAGGCATGCTGCTCCATTCTTTGGGAATACTCACTTGGTATGGGATAATGAGGTGTTGCGGTTCGATCTTTTCACAATGTATAACGGGGAAATTGCTTTTGAGGATTTGGCTCCGGAAGAGCAGGATAAAGCGTATCTCTATGCTGTAGATGAACAAGGCAATCCTTATTCGCCTCAATGGTATACTCTCAATTTTACTACCCAGTAC
>CAZFSC010000203.1:0-4591 GCA_964521585.1 uncultured Limnohabitans sp. | reverse complement strand
GGCAAAGCTAACCTCGCTGATATTGTTTCACTTTGAAACAATATTTTTTTTGGCTTTCTTGATGGGACTTTCATCCCATCCTATGAAAAAAATCCCACTTTACTTTGCCTTGATGGCAGCTTTGGCCTGCTCTCCTACCCCAGATCAGACTACCATTGATTTAAATGCGGTGGAGGTGACCGGAGGGTTAATCGCCGGAAAATCAAGCCAGGACAGTTTAATCAAAATTTTCAAAGGAATTCCTTTTGCTGCTGCTCCTGTCGGAAATCTGAGATGGAAAGCTCCGGAGGCGGTCATACCTTGGGAGGGAGTTTTGGATGCTACTAATAACGCTCCTTCATTCATGCAGAATCCACCAGTGCCTTTTTTTGCCTGGTCGGAGGAATTTTTGATTCCAAAAGAACCTATCTCCGAAGATGGGTTGTATCTCAATGTTTGGACCCCTGCGGCTTTGGAGGAAGACTCTTTGCCTGTGATGGTGTGGATTCATGGTGGAGGATTTAGCGGAGGCTCCGGAACTGTGCCACTCTATGACGGAGAGGCCTTGGCGAGAAAGGGCGTAGTGGTGGTCACAATTAATTATCGGCTTGGGATTTTCGGATTTTTAACTCACCCCGATTTGGATAAAGAAAGCCCGGATAATACATCGGGTAATTATGGGATTTTGGATCAAATTGCTGCTTTGGAATGGATCAAAAACAATATTTCAGCATTTGGAGGAAACCCCAATAAGGTCACTATTGCCGGGCAGTCAGCAGGAGCATTCAGTGTCAACGCTTTGGTGGTTTCTCCCAAGGCCCGAGGATTATTTCACAAGGCTATTGCCCAAAGTGGAGGGATGGTCAGCCGAGGAACTGGATTGATACAAAGTGCTGCTTCCGCAAAAGAGCGGTCCAGTGAATTGTTACGGGAATTAGGGATTTCGTCACTGGAGGAATTGCGCCAGTTACCAGCTGATAGCTTGTTGAAAATACCGGGAAGATTTTCACCGGTAATTGATGGACTGGTCATCCCTCCTGTCAAAGAAGCTATGGAAAGTGGGGCTTATGCCGATGTCCCCCTATTGACTGGATGGAATGCAGACGATAATGTGGGGTTAGGGCCAGATCTGAGTCCCGAAGAATTCAAAAAAAATGCAGTTAAACAATACGGAGGCCGAGCAGGGGAATACCTGGATTTATTTTCTGCTGAAAATCCTGAAAAGCTTTTAGAAACCCGATCCTTATTGGCAGAACTGTTTTTTGGCATGCAAAACTACACTTGGGCTAAACTCCAGGCTTCCTTGGGAAGTCATCCAGCTTTTCTATACTATTTTACCAGAACACCCCCAGGTGAACCAAATTATGGAGCCTTTCATTCTGCTGAATTTGCCTATGCGATGCATACTCTATCCCATTGGAACAGACCATTTGAGGAAGTAGATTATAGGTTGGAAGATCAAATGTCCCAATATTGGGTGAATTTCATCAAAACTGGGAATCCAAATGGGGAAGGACTACCTGAATGGCCGGCTTTTGATCCGTCAAATCCTCAAGTCATCCAACTCGGGGAACTCGTGAAAGCCCGACCTCTACCTCATTGGGAGCAAATAAAATTCTTGGAAACCGTAAATAAAGACAGGTAATGGCACTTTTCGGAATAGCGACCATTGGAATTCTATTATATCTGATTCTTTCTAAAAAGACTTCGGCTGTGGTAGCCTTGATTTTAGTCCCTGTAGTCACCGGGATTTTGAGTGGACATTATCAAGATCTACCGAAATATATCTCTGAAGGTTTGATCAATATTGCGCCCACAGGAGTCATGTTTGTATTTGCCATTCTATTTTTTGGGGTATTGATGGATGCAGGCACCTTTAAACCTATTATTTCAGGATTATTGAAATTGGCTGGAAATGATCCCGTAAAAATTGCAATAGCAACTGCGATTCTAGCTATGATTGTGCATCTGGATGGATCTGGAGCAGTTACATTTTTGGTCGTTATTCCGGCCTTGCTTCCGATCTATGATGCCTTAGGGATGAACCGACTGACACTGGGGAGCATTGTAGCATTAGCCGCAGGCACTATGAATATTTTACCTTGGGGAGGACCTACCATTCGTGCAGCATCTGCCTTGGAGGTTTCAGTTACAGACCTCTTCAATCCCTTGTTGGTTCCTTTTATTGCCGGATTATTGACAGTCCTTTTAATCGCATTTTATTTGGGAAATAAAGAGAAAAAGCATCTCCTTATCCAACCTCAAAGTGTTGCTCAAGGGGATAATTCAATTGAAAGATCCAACCTTCCACATTGGAGATTTGTCTTGAATATTTTGTTGATCATAATCGCAATCAGTGCCATCGTTTTAGGCTGGGCACTTCCTTACGTAGTGTTTATGGTCGCTTTCGGCATCGCCTTAATTCTCAATTTCCCAAAGGTTCAGGATCAAAAAGAACGGGTGGATGCACATGCCAAGGAAGCTTTGCTAATGGCCAGTATCCTATTCGCAGCCGGATGTTTCACCGGGATTTTAACCGGAAGTGGAATGATGAATGCTATGGCATTATCCATACAGGAGATTTTGCCAGAAGTATTAGGGAAACAATTGCCACTGCTGACTGGCATTATTGCAATGCCAGCCAGTTTAGTTTTTGATCCTGACTCCTTCTATTTTGGAATTTTACCCTTACTAGCTTCAACAGCAGAAACGTTCCAAGCCAGTGGCCTGGAAGTAGGAAGAGCGGCTATTTTAGGCCAAATGACTACTGGATTTCCGGTTAGTCCGTTGACAGGATCGACCTATTTATTGGTAGGTTTAGCACAAATTGACCTGGCAGATCATCAAAAAAAGACGATTCCTTTAGCTTTTTTGGTGACACTAGTCATGCTTTTAGTTTCAATTTTGATAGGAGTGATCAGTATATAATATGAAGAAAAGCATTAGAATAGGTTGTGGAGCAGGTTTTTCAGGAGATAGAATAGAGCCTGCATTGATCCTCACTGAAAAAGGAAATCTCGATTACCTTGTGCTGGAATGCCTGGCCGAAAGAACAATTGCATTGGCTCAGAAAAGAAAGCGGAACAATCCTTCCCAAGGCTTCGATCAACTTTTAGAAAAACGGTTGAGAGATCTGCTTCCCCTATTGCTCAAGCACCAAACTCGACTGATTACCAATATGGGGGCTGCAAATCCCATAGCCGGAGCCAGAAAGATTCTGGATTTAGCCAACGAGATGGGCCTTTCCATAAAAGTAGCAGCTGTGACTGGAGACGATGTATTTCATCTAATCTCAGGATCGGAGCCAAGTCTAGAGAATGGAAATCCATTAAATTCTTTTGGGAATTTAATTTCTGCAAATGCCTACCTAGGCTGTGAGGCTATTCTACCAGCTCTTGAGTCGGATGCAACCATCATCATCACCGGAAGAGTAGCAGATCCTTCGTTGTTCTTAGCGCCCATGATCCATGAGTTCGGTTGGGAAAAAGACAATTACCATTTAATGGGCAAAGGGACTGTTTTAGGCCATTTGCTTGAATGTGCCGGACAGATTACAGGCGGATATTTCGCAGATCCTGTGACTAAGCCTATTCCAAATATGGGGCAATTGGGACATCCTTTTGTGGATGTCGATTCCTCCGGCGATGGCTTGATTTCAAAAGTTACTGATACAGGTGGAGCTATTACGATTCAAACTGCAAAAGAGCAATTGCTATACGAAGTGATTGATCCTTTTGAATATGTCACTCCAGATGTGATTGCCGATTTTTCTACTGTTCAGATTTCGGAAAAAGGACCCAATTCAATCCATATCTCAGGAGGAACCGGAAAGAATAAACCGGAGAAATTGAAAGTTTCTGTGGGATATGACGCTGGCTTCAAAGGGATTGGAGAGATCTCCTATGCCGGAGCTCATGCCTTGGAAAGAGCAGAGCTTGCTGCGGAAATAATCCGGGAAAGGCTGGAAAGTCATTTTCCCAACTTAAAAATAGATTTGATAGGGATGAATTCGCTGCATCCCTCAGATTTATCACGGCATACTGTTCCCTATGAAGTTCGTCTTAGAGTAGCAGCCCTCTGCGAAAATGAGGAATCTGCTTCACGCATCGGTGAGGAAGTTGAGGCACTTTATACCAATGGTCCTGCCGGAGGAGGAGGTGCCAGAAAATATTTAGAACAGGTAGTAGGAATAGTTTCTGTTTTAGTCGATAGAGATCAAATCCAACCAAAACTTCAACTCTTTTCCACATGAGAAAAAAATTGTCAGAAATAGCACATAGTAGAGCCGGTGATAAAGGGAATGTGTTGATCCTATCACTTTTTCCTTTTGACCCCAAGGACTTTGAAATGCTAGTCGCGAAAATAACGGCTGAAAAGGTAAAATCTCATCTCAAAACGCAGATACAGGGTGAAGTGAAAAGATTTGTTTTACCAGAATTGCAAGCCCTTCAGTTTACCTGCACCAACGCGCTGGCAGGTGGAGTCACGACCTCTTTGGCCTTAGATTCACATGGAAAAAGTCTGAGCTATGCTCTCTTGGAAATGGAAATCTGACTGAACGAATCCCAGTAACTTGCCATTAAGCTCTCTAGAAGGGGGTTTCAGCACTGTA
>CAZFSC010000202.1:0-4669 GCA_964521585.1 uncultured Limnohabitans sp. | reverse complement strand
CCTTTTGCATTGGTTTCGCAGACCCCGCGGCTGACTGTTCCATGCTCAGAAAGGACATTTTGAATTGCGTAGCCCACCATCGCATGAAGGTCTGGCTTTACTTCAGTGGATAGGAATTTTCCTAACACCTCGAATGCTTCTTTTCCATAAAAATCATCTGCATTGATTACTGCAAATGGCTCTTGGATCGCATCCTTGGCACAAAGCACGGCATGGGCAGTACCGAAAGGTTTCACTCGATCGGCTTGCTTCAAGTCAGCTGGCACAAAACTGTCCAAGGACTGAATCACCCAATCCACTTCGATTTTACCTTCCAGCTTGGGAAGGAATTTTTCCTTGGCGATTTCAAGAATTTCCTCCCGAACGATAAAAACAACTTTACCAAAGCCTGCTCGAATCGCGTCAAAAATAGAATATTCAAGGATGGTTTCTCCATTTGGGCCAAAGCCATCAATTTGCTTATTCCCACCATATCGGCTGCCCATTCCTGCGGCTAGTACTAAAAGAGTTGGTTTCTGAGTCATGCTGTTTTTTTCTGAACGGGGGCAAAATTAGAGGTTTTAATATTGGGGGCAAATGGATGTGGATAATTTATAGTCCACAGACGAGGGTCAACAGTCCACACCTGAAATAGTCCACAGACGACGGTCCACAGTCCACTGAAGTCCACAGACGACAGACGACAGTCCACGCTTAGACGCCGTGACATGGCTTGGAAAAAATTTCAAAAAAAAAGCCCCGAGGTAATTTCGGGGCTTTGAGGCTAGATAGTCAATTGAAAGTAGCGATTGAGGATCGGTTCATGAATCTTTCCAAACATCGCATAACACCAGTCTTTAAATTCCTGGACCTCAGTTGGTAAAATAAGTCTAAGGCCTTTTCTAAGCTCTCGTTCAAATAAATATCTCGAAAAGCTTACTTTCTGTAGAATGGTCTTCACGTATTCTATCATAGTTTAAAGAGTTTAGGGTTTATTAACTGATTTTAAGTTTCCTTACGGCGTCATTTCTGTCAATGTTACGTTATTTTGGGAATTAAAGAGTAGAATTATCCCTATTTTCGCAACCATGAATAAAACGATTGTCCCGTTCATTTTCGTATGTTTTTCTTTCCTGATGGCTGGATTTTCTCAGGCTCAGGAAGTTGCCATAGAACTGGGGCCTGACGAAATCGGCCTGAATGAAACTTTCACCATCAAGGTAACGCTGTCTGACGAAAAAATCAAATCCCACGACCAGTTTCCGGAGATCGCAGGCTTCCAAAAACAGGGGATTTCCCAATCCTCATCCATGAATCTGATCAATGGTCAGATGAGCAGTTCAAACAGTATTATCCAATACTATAAGCCTTCCCGAAAAGGGACATTTACCTTGAGTAACTTCGAGATTACGATCAATGGGAAAGCATATTCCTCACCGGGACAAAAAATTGTAGTCGGTGACGCTGTGAGTTCTGGCGGCTTGGGTAGCGGAACAATAGATCCGTTTGCAGATTTTTTTGGGCGGAGCACCGAGCAACCTGAATTTGTGGAGTTGGACGATGATGCTTTTTTCTCTCTTTCCGTGGACAAAGATGAAGTCTATCAAGGCGAAGGATTCAATATTACGCTGGCATTTTTTATGTCTGAAGATAATCAGGCTCCTTTTCAGTTTCATGAACCTGGAAAACAGTTGGACGCAATCCTGAAAAAAATCAAACCTACTAATGCCTGGGAAGAGAATTTCAACATTACCAATATCGACCCAGATAAAGTAACCATCAATGGGAAAAACTGGACTCGATTCAAAGTATACGAAGCTACTTTCTTCCCTTTTTCTGAAGGAGAGATTCAAATACCTAGGATTCCCTGGGAGATGATTAAGTATAAAGTAGCAAAAAACCCCACCTTTTTTGGCGCAATTCGGCAGGAAGATTTTAAGACCTTTTATTCCAATCCAAAAACCATCAAAGTAAAACCTCTGCCTGCCCATCCGCTTAAAAATGAGGTAAGTGTAGGACAATTTCAACTTCGTGAAAATATCGAAAATATCGAAGTACAGACCGGACAGGGTTTTGACTATAATTTCGGTATCACCGGAATAGGGAATATCAATGCCATTTCAGCACCTAGGAGAATCCCGACTGCAAATCTGAACACCTTTGATCCAAATGTAAGACAGCAAATCAACAGAGGTTATGGCCGGGTTTCCGGAATCAAGGATTTCAATTATTACATCACCTTCACTGAAGCAGGAGAATATAATCTGCGCAATAATTTTGAATGGGTGTATTTTGATCCGGAAAGGGAAGTCTATGATACCCTGAAGCCTTCGGCCACGGTCAGGGTGGTCGGTGAAAGTAAAACCAATGAGTCCATTTCCAATCAGCGCTTGGGCGGATTGTACGACCGGATCGGTCTGGAGGATAATGGATTTTTAAACGAGAAGTATAAATACTATTTTACCACCGCAATTAACGTTTTATTGCTACTCACGCTGATCATGCTGGCAATGTTGATATTAAGAAGAAAATAATAATGGGGAATTCATTTGGAAAGCTATTCAAGATCACCACATTCGGTGAGTCTCACGGGGTAGCTTTAGGTGTGATAATAGAAGGCTGTCCTGCCGGTCTGCCCATTGACGAAAGTCAAATAATCGCTGAAATGCAGCGGCGAAAACCCGGTCAATCCAAAATCACCACGCAACGGAAAGAAGAAGATGAAATCGAAATTCTTTCAGGAGTTTTCGAAGGAAAAAGTACAGGTACTCCCATTGGTATCGTCATCCGCAATGCCGATCAGAAGTCCAAAGACTATTCGCACATCGCCGATAAGTTCAGACCGTCCCATGCAGACTTTACTTATTTTGAGAAATACGGGATCCGGGACTATCGCGGTGGAGGCAGAAGCAGCGCAAGAGAAACTGCTGCAAGAGTCGCAGGAGGTGCTATCGCAAAACAGTTTCTGGCTGCAAAAGGAATTAGGATTTCCGCTTTTGTGTCGCAGGTTGGAGACTTGAGACTCGAAAAGAATTACCAGGAATTGAATTTGGCTGAAGCTGAAAATAACATCGTCCGCTGTCCTGATCCTGTCACCGCCGACAAAATGATCGAACTGATTGATTCAGTCAGACTGGAGCGGGATACAATTGGAGGAGTGGTCAGTTGTGTCATCCAAAATACGCCGCCGGGATTGGGAGAACCTGTTTTTGACCGATTACATGCTGAGCTGGGGAAAGCTATGCTGAGTATCAATGCCGTCAAAGGTTTTGAATACGGAAGTGGCTTTGAAGGAGTCAAAATGAGAGGATCTGCCCATAATGATTCTTTTGTCAAAGAGGGGGATAAAGTAAAAACTACAACCAACCATTCAGGAGGAATCCAGGGAGGTATATCCAATGGAGAAGATATTTATTTCAAGGTGGCCTTCAAACCAGTGGCGACCATCATGCAGGATCAGGCTTCTGTCAATGAAGCCGGTGAGGCTGTGACCGTCTCCGGTAAGGGACGCCACGATCCCTGCGTAGTGCCAAGAGCTGTGCCGATTGTGGAAGCGATGGCGGCTTTGGTCATAGCCGATTACCTTTTGTTATCAAAAACCAATAAACTGCAGGATATCTAAACCCACGCTCATGCTGAAAAAAATTCCATTACATACTCAGATCATTATTGGCCTAGTGTTGGGCTTAGTTTTCGGGTTGATAGTGATCAAGACTTCAATCCCAAATTCCTTCACTATTGATTTTATTAAACCGATTGGAACGATTTTCATCAATTCGTTGAAAATGATTGCAGTGCCTTTGGTGCTGGCTTCGCTGATAGTAGGAGTCTCCAATCTGGGAGATATCTCCAAACTCAGCCGTATCGGCGGCAAGACGATTGCTACATACTTAATCACCACTGTTTTGGCAATTACAATTGGTTTGCTGCTGGTGAATATATTCAAGCCCGGAAAAAGCCTACCCGTGGAAACCCGGGAAAATCTCATGCGAATGTATGAGGGTGATGCTGGATCAAAGGTAGGGCAAGCTGCTGAGCTTCAGGAGCAAAGTCCTCTGCAGCCGTTGGTGGATATGGTTCCTCAAAACTTTTTCCAGGCCACTACAGATAATTCAGCTATGCTTCAAGTGGTGTTTTTTGCCATTTTGGTTGGTGTAGCCTTACTTCAAATCCCCAAGTCAAAAGCCACTCCTGTAATAGCATTCTTTGACGGGTTCAATGATGTCATCATCCAGATTGTAAATTACATCATGATGATTGCTCCCTATGGAGTTTTTGCACTGATGGCTTCTCTGATCGTCGAGATCGCCGGAGACAATCCAGAGTCGGCCGTACAGCTTTTATTGGCTTTGCTGAAATACAGTCTGGTCGTCCTGGGTGGATTGTTTACGATGATTCTGGTGGTCTATCCGTTGATCTTGAAATCTTTTACGAAAGTCAGTTACAAAGACTTCTTTAAAGCTATTCGACCAGCCCAGCTATTGGCATTCTCAACCAGTTCCAGTTCAGCAACCCTTCCGGTGACTATGAAGCAGGTGGAGGAGGAACTTGAGGTGTCGGAAGAGGTGTCCAGTTTCGTGTTGCCATTGGGAGCGACTGTCAATATGGATGGGACGAGTCTCTACCAGGGTGTAGCAGCGGTTTTCATTGCTCAGGCTTTGGGGATGGAACTGACGCTTACCCAGCAGTT
>CAZFSC010000201.1:0-4785 GCA_964521585.1 uncultured Limnohabitans sp. | reverse complement strand
TATTTTTTACCCCATCAGTCATCATGGTCAGGCAAAATGGACAGCCCACCGCGATTGTGCTAGCTCCGGTAGCCAAGGCTTCTTCTGTACGTTCGATATTCACGTCCTTATTTCCGGGTTCAGGTTCTTTAAACATCTGTCCTCCGCCTCCTCCACAACAGAGGCCTTTTGATTTGCAGCGCTTCATTTCCACCAGTTCGATATCCAGCGCTTTGATGACTTCCCGGGGTGCTTCGTAGACATTGTTAGCTCTTCCCAGAAAGCAGGCATCATGAAACGTGATCTTTTTTCCTTTAAATTCTCCTCCGCCTTTCAATGCTACTTTCCCTTCGTTGATGAGTTGTTGTAGAAACTGGGAATGATGCATTACTTCATACTTTCCGCCCAGTGCGGGATATTCGTTTTTGATCGTATTAAAGCAATGGGGACAAGCCGTCACCACCCTCTTAATATTATATCCATTGAGTACTTGAATATTGGAAACAGCCTGCATCTGAAAAAGAAACTCATTCCCGGCACGTCGGGCAGGGTCCCCGGTACAGGCTTCTTCCGGTCCCAAAACAGCAAAAGAAACCCCGACTTTATTTAAGATTTTGACAAAAGCTTGGGTGACAGCTTTGTAGCGGTCATCAAAAGAGCCTGCACAGCCTACCCAAAACAGGATTTCAGGAGCTTCTCCTTTGGCGGCCATCTCGGCCATCGTTGGAACTTGATATGTTGACATAATTTCGGATTTACGATTTTTGATATTGGATTTACGAGAGCAGCTTTAGAGCTATCCTTATTCTCGACAATTCAATCTATTTGAGTTACTAAATTTTTCAATCTGGAATTTCCTCATTTTTAACGGAATCTGCCCAGTTGAATCGATCTTGAGGACTGAATTTCCATGGTGAAAAGCTCGTTTCCATATTCTGAAACATGGCATTCCACTGGGCTGGTGCCCCCGATTCTTCCATCGCCACATAGCGACGCATCTGGATGATAATGGTCAGCGGGTCAATATTGATCGGACAAGCTTCTACGCAGGCATTGCAACTGGTACAGGCATTTATTTCTTCTTTGGTGATGTAGTCTCCTAAAAGTGACTTACCATCCTCAAGTCCGGGTCCTCCGGCATCCAGACTTTTTCCGACTTCCTCTGCACGGTCTCGCACATCCATCATGATTTTGCGGGGAGAGAGTTTCTTTCCTGTCAGATTTGCAGGGCATTCGGCGGTGCATCTGCCACACTCTGTACAGGAAAAGGCATTCATCAAATTAATCCAGGATAGGTCGTTGACATCTTTGGCACCAAACCTCCCAATTTCAGCGGGAGGATTTTCAGGGTTATCAGTTGGGATTCCCAGCATCATGTTTACCTCATTGGTTACCTCGGGCATATTTACCATTTCTCCTTTAGGCTTTAGCTTAGTGTACCAGACATTTGGGAAGGATAAGAAAATATGTAAATGCTTGGAATACGTGATGTAAACTGCAAAACCTAATATACCGATGATGTGAAACCACCAGGCAATTCGCTCTGTGGCAATCAGTGCCTCGGTAGACATTCCTTCAAAAAGCGGTCGAATCAATCCGCTAAAAAACAGCGTTCCTACAGCCAGATAGGGATCTATGCCACGGTCAGCCAAAACCTGATCACTGGCATTCATGGTCAATATAGCCACCATCAGGACAATCTCAATCAGCAAAATCAGCGTGGCATCCAATGCCGGCCAGCCATTCAGTTCCTTATGCTGAAAGCGGTTCAATTTGAGCAAATAGCGTCTTGTCAGAAACACCACGCAGGAGATTAAAACAGTTACCGCCAGAAATTCAAAGATATTCATCGCTACTGTGTAGGCTGCGCCCAAAAAAGGAGCAAATAAACGGTGGGTACCTATAATTCCATCCAGCACAAATTCAAGAACTTCTAGGTTGATCACTAAGAAACCTACATAGAGGAACAAATGGAGCAAAGCAGGGACAATGCGCTTAAACATTTTCTTCTGTCCAAAAGCTACCAATGCCATTGTCTTCCATCGCTCTCCAGGCCGGTCATTTCTACTTTCTTTTTTTCCCAGTAGGATGTTTCTGCGTAGAATTTTGATTCGTTTGCTTAGAATATAGCCTGCAAAGCCCAAAATTAGCAGAAATGCAAGTTGTGGTAAAAAGCTCATATTGATTGTATTAACTGATTTCTTTAGATTTTATCAATAATTTTTTCCGGAAATGATTTGGTACAACTATCCAAATACCTACCTTTGCATCACTTTAAAAAACGGTGATATAGCTCAGTTGGTAGAGCATCGGACTGAAAATCCGTGAGTCGGTGGTTCGAGTCCACTTATCACCACCAGCCTCAACTTCGGTTGGGGCTTTTTTTATGTTCTTTTTGGAGTGATTTGTCTTCATTCTTTTCCAGATTACTGGTAGGCAAATTAATAAATAGTCTGCATGCATACTATTTTTCAAAATAATTTAAAATCAATCTATGCTTCATAGTTCTGATTTCCTTTTTAATACAAACTCAAACGAATCAGCCTGGTTTCTTTAAAATTTTATAAGCTCAGCAAATTTTTTTGTAACATCCTGTAACATTCGATTTCCATAAGCATTATCCTCACAGATGAAGTCATTTTTTGAAGCACATATTTGGCCACAGCGAGGCAAATTATACCGACTTGCTTTCAGCTGGGTTAAAGACCGGGCGATGGCAGAGGACCTGCTTCAAAATGTCTTTGAAAAATCATTTTCCCGGGAATCGGAATTGAGGTCTCATCAGAATCTGTCTGGCTGGCTTGTATTGACTTTGAAAAATGAAATGTTGATGTATTTCCGGCAAAACAAGAACACTGAAAATCTGGATGAGATCGCTGAGATCCAAGCCGAAGAGTTTAAATCTGAAGAGGCCAATGAGTCTGTAAGGAAGGTCTTATCGCTTTTGGATGAATTGCCTGAAAAACAGCGTGAAATATTTCAGCTTCGGGAAGTGGAGGGATTGGATTATACGGAGATAGCCGCTCATCTGGAGATCAGCCTGGATCAGGTGAAAGTAAATCTTCACCGGGCAAGAAAAAGAATCAGGGAACTGATGATCAACCAAACAGCAATCAAATGAATGAACGAATAGCAGATTTGCTTGAAAAGTATTATGAAGCAGAAACCAGCCTTGCCGAGGAGCAGGAACTGAAGATACTTCTGGGAGCTGCTGAAGGTTTTGAGGAGGAAAAGGCAGTATTCGGCTTGTTGGCGGACTTCAGAAAAGATGAACCCACAAGGATCAAGCTACCTGAAACCAAACTGAGAAAAATCAATTCCAGTTGGATCAGCTGGGCGGCTTCGGCTGCCATTTTGATCGGGACATTTTGGGGTTGGTCAGTTTACGAGCAGAAGCAGCAGCAACAAGCCGCCTATCAGGAGGTAATGATGGCTTTTGAATTAATCCATAAGAATATGGCCAAAGGACAAATGCAGCTGCAGCCTTTGAATGACCTGAAATATCTGAACACTACGGATCAGATTTTTGATCAAGTAAATAAATGATACTATGAAGAAATTACTCACTTTATCTCTTTTGATCCTGGCTTTGGCTTTTCATGCACATGCCCAGGATGATGCAATCCAAAGGTTTTTTTCCAAATACATGGATGATGACCGTTTTTCCAGAGTGTACATTTCTCCTAAAATGATGCAGATGGCAGGCGGCTTTCTGAAAAGCAATGCTGGGAATGATGCCGAGTCAAAGGAATTGGGATCCCTGATTTCCAAAGTGAAGGGAATCCGAATTCTTTCTTCCGAAGAAGTAGATGGTAAAGGGCTTTACACACAGGTAATGGGAACTCTGACCAAAAACCAATACGAAGAATTGATGGATGTCCAAGACAAAGGCTCAAGCCTAAAGTTCATGATACGCGAAGAAGGTGGTCTAATCAAAGAGCTGCTTATGGTTTCCGGCGAGGGACAGGAATTCACATTGCTATCGATGCTAGGGAGCTTTACCTACCAAGATCTCAATCTATTGGCAGAAAAAACTAATATCCCCGGCATGGAATATTATGGTAAAGGCAGCAAAGGCCCTAAAGGACCCAAAGGCAACAAATAAAAGACTCCTCAGAAACATTTTAAATTAAAATAAATCCAACCCTGGAACTTTGAAATCCAGCATGAAGAAAATCTCTGACTGAGGGATGATTTTCAAAACATGCGAGAAGTTCATAGAGCTTATGAAAACCAATAAAAACATGAAAAGACTAATCCTAACCATCGCCCTAATCGGTACAGCATTCTTTGCCCAGGCTCAAAGTAAAAGTGTTAAAACGCTTTATGAGAAATATAAAAGCAATGATGATTTCTTTCATCTTGAATTAGGAGGCAACTTTATGAGTTTTGCTGAGGGCTTCAAAATTGACATTGACGAAAAAGATATGGCTACCGTAGCCAAGTCTATCGAAAAATTGAATTTTTTCACCCTACCGGATAATTCTGACCTGAATGGGGCGGAGTTCAAAGCCTTGCTTAAAGGATTAGAAAAAGAACGCTATGAGCTACTCATGGAAACTTCCGAAAAAGATTCAGGTATTGTGATTTATTCCAAAGGAGGCAATATGATCTCAGACCTTATCGTAGTAGTCAGCGGGGACAAGGGAGATTTAATGGTTTTTGAAATGAAGGGCTCTTTTGATCAGGAGACTTTGGCTAAGGCAACTAGTTACAAAGGCAAGAAATAAATTTCAATAATCTTGGAAATTAGAATGCCGGCTTATTATGCCGGCATTTTTCATTTTTTTAATCTTTGATTTGCAC
>CAZFSC010000200.1:0-4810 GCA_964521585.1 uncultured Limnohabitans sp. | reverse complement strand
GACCCCATTTCAAACAAATCGGTGAAAAGTACGGTCCATTTGATTTTGCCATGATGGAATGTGGCCAATACAATGAGAATTGGGTGGAAATGCATATGATGCCGGAGCAGACCGCCATAGCTGGCATTGATGTCAATGCCAAATTGGTCATGCCCATCCATTGGTCTGCTTTCTCCATGGCTATGCATTCTTGGACAGATCCGGTGGAGCGATTAACGGCAAAGGCCAAAGAAATAAACCTGCCGTTATATGTGCCAAAAATCGGTGAATTCATCGAATTGAATGATAGCACAAGGGTACAGACGAAATGGTGGATCAAACCCTGATTCTTTTTTAGGACTGACTATATTCATAGAAGATTCTAGACGTACTTCCCCTATGATTATATTTTGTAGACAAATTATCCAGGCTTGTCCATGGTAACGGTCTTTCTTTTGGACAAAATTGCTAATTTAACCCTTCGAAAAATTTTATTAACCCAACCTTAAACCTATGTCTAAAACAATCAAAGCAGCAATAGTTGGTACAGGATTTATCGGTCCTGCTCATCTTGAAGCGCTCAGACGAATACCAAATGTAGAAGTGACCTCTTTGGTGGAAGTGAATCAGGAATTGGCCGAAAAGAAAGCAAAATTACTAGGGATTGCCAATGCCTATACTTTTGATGACATGTTGAAGCAGTCTGCTATCGATGTAGTCCACATCTGTACTCCTAATTTCTTACACTTCAAGCAAGCCAAGGCTGTCCTTGAAGCTGGTAAACATGTAATCTGTGAGAAGCCGCTGGCTGTCAAAATAGATGAAGCAGAAGAATTAGTGGCACTGGCTGCCAGTAAGGGCTTGGTCAATGCAGTACATTTTAACCTGCGCTATTATCCAATGGTCAGACAGATGAAAACCATGCGCGAGAAAGGGGAATTGGGCGAAGTTTATTCCGTGATGGGTTCTTACTTACAGGATTGGCTGTTTTTGCAGACAGATTACAATTGGAGATTGGAACCGGACAAATCCGGGGATTCCAGAGCTATTGCAGATATTGGATCACATTTACTGGATATCACAGAATATGTGACCGGATTAAAAATAACCTCTGTAATGGCAGACTTTTCAACCGTTCACAAAACCCGATTAAAACCGCTGAGGGACATCGAAACTTACTCCGGTAAAGTACTTTCTATGGAAGATTACGAGGAAGTTCCGATCAACACTGAGGATCATGCAACGGTTTTGCTTCGATTTGATAACGGAAATAAGGGCTCCATCACGGTATCTCAGGTCAATGCTGGCCGGAAAAACCGGCTTAATGTGGAAATTGCAGGTTCAAAAGCAAATTTTGAATTTAATTCAGAACGACCGAATGAACTGTGGATCGGAAAGAGAGAAAAAGCCAATGAGCATTTAATGAAAGATCCTTCTTTGGTTCATTTAGAAGCTTCCGCTTTGATTAGCTTTCCGGGTGGACATAATGAGGGTTTTCCTGATACCTCAAAGCAGTTATTCAAAGAAGTTTATGCAGCGATCCGTGAAGGTAAGCAACCAGAAAACCCTTCTTTTCCAACCTTTGCCGACGGGTTGCGTGAACTGATTATCGGAGAACGAATCATCGAAAGTAACAAGAAACAAGCTTGGGTTTCGATCTGAAAATATCAATTGTAGGAATGAAGAAAAGCTGTTTATTTGAATTAAATTTTTACCCAATAACTAACATATCTAACTAGTAAAAAACAATGAAAAAAATCAATTTCACGAAAAGCGTATTTGCGTTCGCACTAATGGCTTTTGTGGCTTTTGGATCTTTTGCCCAAGAAAAGGCAAGCCCGGCAAAAACTGCAAAAGGAAAAGTCGGTGATTCTGAAATCACAATTAATTACTCCTCTCCTGCTGTAAAGGGCAGAGTGATCTGGGGAGATTTGGTTCCTTTGGGAGAAGTCTGGAGAGCTGGAGCTAATGAAGCCACTACATTCACCACTTCCAAGGATATCATGGTAGAAGGCAAGATGCTACCAGCAGGTACTTACAGCTTTTTTATCATTCCAGGTGAAACAGAATCCACTTTAATCTTTAACAAAGTGGCAAAGCAGTGGGGTGCATTCAGTTATGATCCTAAGGAGGATGTATTGAGGGTATCCGTACCTTCACAGCAAACTTCTTCTATGGAGGAAAGATTGGTATATCAGGTTAATCCAGATAGTTTTGAAGTTCGCTGGGAATACGGAAAAGCAGCAGCTAAGCTTGGGAAATAATTCTTTTGCGATTTAATCACAAAGCCACAGGGACAATTCCTTGTGGCTTTTTTATTTTTGTGGCAAATGTTTGAAAACTTCGATTACAATTCCTTCGATCTTCCTGTCACGGAGATCATTCCCCAAGTAACTTCACACTTAGCCGATCACAACTCGTTGATCATACAAGCCCCTCCCGGCGCTGGAAAAAGTACTCTTCTGCCTTTGGTTTTACTGGATCAGCCTTGGCTCAGAGGTAAAAAAATCATCATCCTCGAGCCAAGACGATTGGCTACGAAGAGTATTGCACAGCGGATGGCATCCATGACCCAAACACAACTCGGGGATCTGATCGGCTATCGGATCAGATTTGAATCTGCTATTTCTGCCAATACCAGACTAGAAGTGATCACTGAAGGCATACTCACGCGCATGCTGCACTCAGATAATGCTTTAGAGGAGGTTGGTATGGTCATTTTCGATGAATTTCATGAGCGAAATTTACACTCGGAAGTAGCATTGGCACTTTGCAGGGAAGTGCAGCAGGTCCTCCGACCGGACCTGAAAATCCTACTGATGTCAGCGACCATTGATACCCAGGAACTCTCGGGGCTCCTGAATACCCATGTGATTGAAAGTAAAGGCAGGCAATTTCCTGTAGAAATCAATTTTTTAAATGAAGTGGATGAGTATGCGATCGGTGAAGATACTGCCAGGCAAATCATTCCATTGACTAAAATTCATGAGGGTGATTTTCTGGTATTTTTGCCCGGGCAAGGCGAAATTAAAAAAGCACAGGAGATTCTTCGAAAAGCACTTCCCCAGGATTTGATTTTACCGCTTTATGGGCAATTATCAACCAGAGAACAAAATCGAGCCATTCAGCCAGATCCCTTTGGAAAGCGAAAAATCGTACTTTCTACTGATATCGCAGAAACCTCGCTGACCATAGAAGGCATCAAAGTAGTCGTAGATTCCGGGTTTGCAAAGTCTTCAAAATTTGATCCAAGATCAGGTTTATCCAAATTAGTACTTCACCGTATCAGCAAAGATTCTGCAGATCAGCGTAGTGGCCGTGCCGGTCGATTGACTGCCGGTCATAGCTATCGACTTTGGACTAAAGCCATTCAAAATCAACTTGCAGAATATCGGACTCCAGAACTGATGGAAGCAGATTTGACAGGATTAGTGTTGGATATGAAGGCTTGGGGAAAACAGGATATCCGGAGCATGACATGGCTAACCCCTCCTCCTGCCGGTACATTGGCTTTGGCCGAAAAGACATTGGAAACCATTGAGGCAATCAAGGAGGGCTCTCTTACCCATCACGGTAAGCTAATCCATGAACTACCCTGTCATCCACGGATAGCACACATGTTGATCTTTGCGAAGCAGCAAAACCAACTCAACCTCGGAACTGATATTGCGGCCATTCTTGAAGAGCGAGATCCCCTGCCAAATGAAGCGGGAGTGGATTTGAATCTGCGAATTGAAGCCTTGAGAAGATATAGAAGCCGCGGGGTATCTATTGCCAGAATCAAAAAAATAGAAAAAGTAGCAGGGTCATATAGGAAGATGTTTAAAATAGAACCGGAAAACGGTCCCGTAGACCCTTGGCAGACAGGCCTGCTTTTGGCCTATGCTTATCCGGAGCGAATCGCAGCAGCAAGACCAGGAAATAATGCACAATTTCAATTGGCCAATGGAAAAATCGCCTCCATCGGCCATCGGGATGATCTAGCACATGAATCATGGCTTGCCGTAGCCCATCTCGATGCCAGAGAAGGGATGGGGAAAATCTGGATGGCAGCTCCACTCAATCCCAAAGACCTGATGCCCATGGTCAAAACCAAGGAAATCGTATCCTGGGACCGGAAGAAAGGTGGCTTAATTGCACTTACAGAAGTGCGAATCGGAGCGATTGTATTGGGCAGTAGACCCTTATCCAAGTTGGATACGGAGGATACTACACAGGCTATTTTGGAAGCAATCCGGGAAGAAGGAGAGTATTTATTGAATTTTGAGGAAGAGACTGAGCAGTTGATTTATAGGGTGGTTAGCCTTCGAAAATGGAACCCGGATCAAAATTGGCCACAATGGTCTATTGCTTACCTCTGCGATAATCCAGAAAGTTGGTTAGAACCTTATCTGATTGGGATTACGAAAAATGAGGATTTTAAAAAATTGAATCTAAGTTATATTCTGTTTCATAGTTTGGATTTTGAGCAACAGCAGCTGTTACAGCAGCTCGTGCCAGAATCCATTCAAGTGCCTTCTGGAAGCCAGATCAAAATTCAATATCGGCCTGACGGGGACACTCCACTCCTTTCCGTCAGATTGCAGGAGCTTTTCGGACTGCTGGAAACACCTAAGGTCAATGAAGGAAAAATTCCACTTCTCATTGAGCTGCTTTCGCCAGGATATAAACCTGTTCAACTCACCCAAGATTTAAAAAGCTTTTGGCAGAATGGTTATTTCGAAGTGAAAAAGGAACTGAAAAGGAGATATCCGAAGCACGAATGGCCGGAAGATCCGATCTCTGCGGAGGCAGTGCGGGGCGTGAAGCGGAAAAATCAGAATTAATCCAT
>CAZFSC010000199.1:2534-4919 GCA_964521585.1 uncultured Limnohabitans sp. | reverse complement strand
AAACCCGTGGATAAAAAATAATCGCGAGAATCTCCTCCCGCCCAAAATCTTCAAGGGAACTCCACTGCTTCTCGCGGGAGGCTGGAAATGTTATTTTTTTAAATGTCCTCCTGATAAATCCGTTTTCACAAGCTTCTCTGCGAACTCTTTGCCTTTGCTGTAAAAAAACCTTATTGGGCTAAAGCATCATTCCTATTCATCATAAAAAATATTCTCCACACTCTTTGTACCCGAATTTGAAAAAAAGGGAAATCCCGTTTCCAGGATTTCCCAAAAATAACTTCAAAAAACACTCTTGAAATTTAGCTTTTGCTCAATTCAAAAATATATTTAAAAAATCTTAATCACCCTATACCAAAGGTAAAGTGCTTCAAGCTCCGATTTATACCCTGTACAGGGTATTTTTCATCGGATTTTAGGGAAGTTATCCACATTTTGCCATGAAAACTTCAATTTCACAAGACAAATTCATCAACCGGCACTTGCAGATCTTTGAGTAAAAGTCCAAAAAAAGCTACTTTCGTTCATGTTTCGGGTATTCCTATTTCTATCCTTCTTGGCCATTGTTTTTGGAATTCCCCGGGGCTTCGATTTTTCGGACGAAGGCCTCTATCTTTTCCTCGCTGACCCGGATCAGGAAAATATCGGAGGCGTCATCAATTACGACCTCTTCTTCAAAGTTTTTCATCTGTCAACAGGACTTGAATTCGGAATTATCGGATTGCGGATTCTTCGCTTGGTCAGCTATCTGCTGGGTGCTTATGGGATTGTTGTATTCTGGTATAATCTCTATGGTAAAACAGACGCTTCATTCTTCTTATTTGCCCTCGCGGGACTTTTTGCAGGATATGCATTTTTGCCTCCAAGCTTATCTTATAACTCCCTTTCGGTGGTCTCAGCTTGTCTTTGGTTGGGGATTATCTCCAAAAAAGAACTGCGTGCTTTTCATTTCCTGCTGCTCGGACTGATCTTCCTGATTCTATTTTATGCTAAAATCACTGCCTGCCTGCTTCTGGGACTTTTCACCCTAGGCTATTTTCAGTTTTTGCAAAAGCTCAGTTTTCAGAGATTTCTGCTTCTCTGTATTCCTTTCGTTTTATTTGAATCGCTATCCTACGCGCTATTTGGGGAAAATGCTGTTAGCAGACTTACCGGAAAATATGGATTTTTCTACCAACGGGAAGATTACAGCCTATTCCTGCTTATCAAATACACCTTGGTTGGAGGGTTCTGGAGCGTACTGGCTGGAATGCTTTTTTTTATCGCAGCAAAGTTGAAAAATAGTGCCGCAAAATTCTATTTTCTTCCTCTCGCTCTTGGGATACTGGGAGTTTTCATCGTGTTTGATTACACTTTTATCACTTCCGAGTGGAGTCATATCGTACTGCTTATCACATTTGCCGGCATATGCTGGCAGCTTGGCTTTGCGATATGGGATGATTTTAGTGAAAGGGAAATCCTCTTTCTTTGTCTTTTAATCGGGCTGCCTTATATTCTTCATTTTGGCAGTAATGTTTACTGGATGCGTCTCGGTCTCCATTATTGGGTATTTTGGCTATTAGCTTTAATGATGCTGTTTAGGAAATCGCAAGAACAGATTAAAAATCGCTTTTATATGCTGACTGCTTTCGTTTCTTTCATTCTGGTCTTTTCAGGAATTTGGCTTTGGCCTTTTGAGGGAGTTCACCTATGGAAGTTCAATGAATCCTATGAATATAAACCCGGTAAGAAAATTCTGCTGTCTCGAGAGCAGGTGCAATTCCTAAATACCCTTGAGTCTGAAATTGGCAATCCGGAGCAGTCCAAGGTACTTGCTTTGTATCGTAATCCCGGGATTCTTTATCTTTTGGATATGAATTTGCCCCATTCGCCTGCTTATTGGAAAGCTTCCCAAGCCCAGCTTTTTTTAGAAGACGGAGATGAACTGGATCTGATCCTTTTCAACCAATTAGAGCCATTCCCTTTTGACCGTACAGCTTGGAAAATGGAAAAGGAACTTATCCAACCTAATGGAGAAACAATTCAGCTGCTATGGAAAAGGTAAGCTCGCATTCTTTTTTCCGCTTCTGGGCTATTCTTGGATTAGTTGCCACGCTGATCATATGGTTTTTGCCCTGGCGGTTTCAAACCAACGACGATGAATTGATGATGTGGCTGGTTTCCGGAGCATATACCGGTGAACCTGAGTCCTATGCGGTTTTTATCCATCCCTTTCTGAGCTGGATTTTTGCGCAGCTCTATACTTTCGCACCATTTGTTCCCTGGTATCCGATTACCTGGTTTTTGGTTGTATACCTGAGTTATTTTGGATTAATCGAGGCTTTTTTTCAAAATCCAAAAACACCAAACTTCCAGAATCTCCTGGCATTTCTCTTTTTTTGTCTG
>CAZFSC010000199.1:0-2524 GCA_964521585.1 uncultured Limnohabitans sp. | reverse complement strand
CCAGTTTACCATAGTAGCGGGATTCGAAGCATTCTCAGTATTCACCAGCCTTTATCAAAGGGAAAATAGCGCTTCTCTTTTCTACAAAATCCTGCCTTATATGCTGATCGGAGTGGCGATTTTGATACGCTGGGAATCATTTGTTTTGATTGCAATCGGATTTTTTACCTACCTGACTTTTTTGGATCAAAAATTTTTAAAAGATCAAACCCGCCTGCTGATAGCGATTTCCGCCTTGTTTATTGTGCTTTATACGGCCCATGCCAGTTGGGTAGGCAATTCCCGCTACGCTGAATTTGCAGCATACAATAAGATGAGAGCGGCAGTTTCAGATCATCCAGTCACTTACCGATTGATGAAAAAGAAACCGATCGATATCGAGCCAAAATGGTTTTTTTTCTCGCAATGGATGATGGATGATGATGCTATCAGCATGGAAGAACTGAAAAACCGGAAAGCTACTTTGGATGCAGAACTGTTTTCTTTAGCACAGATGCAAAGCTCTATCGCAAGGTTGACTGAGGTATTGAAAGCGGAGTCCTTTAAATCTGTTTTTTCAGTTTTGATAATTTTAATGTATCTCTTTTCAGGAAAAAAATCCCTTAATAAATTGATTTTCGGTTTATTTTGGATGCTGTTCTTTTTGATTTTCAATCATTTCTTCGTTCTCAACGGGCGTGTGATTATTTTATTTATTCTTCCGCTTAGTTACTATTCGCTGAGGAATTCTTCGGATTTCAGTAAACGGCTCAACTTTCTTTTTTTTCCGATATTAAGCTTTCTTCTGATTTTTCATTTCTATAATTTTTTCCAGGAAGCAAAGGGCCGGGCACAGATGAGAGCAGAGTTTCAGGAGATAATAAGCCTGATTCCATCCGGGGAACTGGTGGTTTTGGAAGGATACAAAGAGAATTATTTGGGGATACCCTTCACTTCCAGAAATAAGGTACCCCTTTTAAGTTTTGGCTGGATTTCCAAAAGTCCATTTCAGAGAAAAGCGCTGGATAGATTTGGTCTGGAAAAGCTCAGCCAGGCTAAAAAATTCAATTTGATCGGGGTGGATGTAAATAAGGAATTCTTCTTCCCTGATTATATGAATTCATTGTCGGGTCAGTATGAGTTGAGAGAGCGAATTGATTTTCCGAATTTTATTTTGTTTAGCTATCAAGAAAAGCAGTAGATCAGGCTTTTGACTCGATTGTTTCTTTAAAATTAATTTGCTTAAGTCGCCGCTCCCTCTAAATTTGTGTTCACTGAGTAATTTTTTTACTCACTTGCTAATTTCCATTCAGGGACTGACCGGGCGAAGCTTTGAGAATGTAAAATGTAAAATGATTAATTTAAAGTTGTCACAGACTCAGAGATAAATCATTTAACAGGTTCTCAACTTTTAATTTTAAAAAGTGTCAAATATCATCCTAGAGAAATCTTTTCGATACGCACAAATGACCATTTCAGCGTATCTGGTTTTGAGAGAAAAAGGGCATTTTAAACTATCAGATCAATTTGTTGGTGCGGGGACATCTATCGGTGCAAACATTGAAGAAGCACAGGCTGCTCATTCTAAATTGGATTTTATAGCAAAGATGACGATTGCAAATAAAGAGGCAAGAGAATCCAAATATTGGCTTAAACTTTTGGATCGTGAACCACTATTAAAGGACTTTGAGGATATTCTTGAAATGAAAAAGGAAATTGATGAAATAATTCTGCTACTGAATTCGATTATAAAAAAATCAAGAGAAAACATCAAATAATTAGTATTGGAGTTCATGGATTCAAATAAAAGTTATCCGAAAATTTTCAAACCCTTCAGACGTATTTTAAATTACTGATTATCAATTTGTTAAATTACCGAAAACCGTATTCCGAGTTTTTTAAACCCTACATCCTGATCAGAAAAGGGCAAGTTTCTTCAACCCATTTTAAATTTTCTAATTCTCAATTTTAAATTGATTTGCTCGACTCCCTAGTCACTTCCAAAACCCGAATTAAATTGCTGCTGAAGTTTTTCTCGCATGCCAATTCAGGATATTTACGTTCCCTTGCCAAGGATTTTGAGGAATCAACCAACTCGGTTCGGGTGGAACTTAACCGTCTTACTGAGGCAGGTTTGCTGATCTCAGAAGAGGAGGGGAAAACGAAATCTTACCGCGCCAATTCAGCACATCCTTTTTTCGGGGAAATCAAAGGGATGGTTTCCAAGTTTTTGGGACTGGATGAATTGCTTGAGAAGGTGGTCAAGCGCATGGGGAACGTGGAAAAAGCAATCATCACTGGAGACTACGCCATGGGAATTGATTCGGGACTGATCAGTCTGAAATTGATCGGTAAAGATATTGACCGGGAATATCTGGATTTTCTGATCAATAAGACTTTCGAGAAAATCCAACGTAAAGTGGAAGTGGAGATCTTTGAGGAAGATCCTGGAAATATCCATGGGATTTTAGTCTTTGGGAAGTGAAATGGGAAGTGAGAAGTATGAAGTAAGAAGTGAGAAGTATGAAGTAAGAAGTGAGAAGTA
>CAZFSC010000198.1:0-4919 GCA_964521585.1 uncultured Limnohabitans sp. | reverse complement strand
GCTTGTGGCTCGGGTCGGCTCAGGATAAATTTCCCAAAGCGTTCTAATTTTTCAAATCCGCCGGTGTCGATGAGTTCATAATCTGCCCAGATACCTGGAGTGAGTGAAAGAATGGTTTCCTGCATGTGAAAATTAAGATTACGCAGGCAAAAGTAATTAAATTATAAGTAACCATTCTTGAAGGAGGATTATCGAAAGGCATTCTTATAACCTGATTTTTCAAACTTTACCTAGTGCATGCTGAGCGAGCAATTCAATGTTTTTCTTCAAATCAGGTGACTGCTGTCTGGGAAAAAACATTTTTTTTAATTCGAATAAAGACCTGAAGGTAAATAAATTGATTCCCAAAAGACTAGCGGTCTCAATTTTCGGAAATTATAAAAAAGCTGGTTTTTCATACTTTTGAACGTATTTTAATAAAAAAATTCAAGCCTCCTGATCCTAACTTCCGGCAGATAGCCGATCTGAAATGAGTAAAAAGGTAATCGATATTGAGCGGGCCATCCATTCAAAGAATCCGAAACTTCTCAAGTGGATTCCGGGTTTTGTCCTTTCTTACATCAAGAGAGTCACCCATGAGAAGTGGTTGAATGAGGTGTACAATAGCATCAGTCATCTGCATGGTTTAGAATTCGTGAATGCGCTTATTCATAAATTTGATCTTGAGGTAGAGCTGATCGGAGAAGAATACCTTCCCAAAACCGGCGGTGTGATCATCGCGGCAAACCATCCCTTGGGTGGAATGGACGGTATCGCAATGATGTATGCGATGGGACGGGTGAGAAAAGACATCCGATTTCTGGTCAATGACTTGTTGATGACCTTTGAAAATTTTCAACCGATTTTCGTTCCGATCAATAAGCATGGTAAAAACAGCCAGGAAGTTTATGAGCGAATTGAAGAGGTGTATTCTGGAGATTTCGCTGTACTGATATTTCCCGCAGGATTAGTTTCAAGGAAAGGAACGGGGGGAATCATGGATCTGGAATGGAAGAAAAGTTTTATTTCCAAGTCCAAGAAATATCAAAAAGATGTGGTTCCTTGTTTTATCGAGGGCAAAAATTCTGATTTTTTCTACAATTTAGGGTTTTGGAGAAAGAAAATAGGGATCAAGGCAAATGTGGAAATGTTTTATTTGGTGGATGAGATGTATAAGCAAAGGGGAAAGAAAGTAACGATCCGAATCGACAAACCCATTCCTTATCAAACCTTTGATTCTTCCAAAACAGATGGACAATGGGCTGATATGGTCAGGGATAAAGTTTATGAACTAGGAAGTAAAGTATGAAAGAAACTGAGATTATTTTGCCTGTTGATAGAGAGATTTTGAAGCGTGAGCTGACAGAAGAGCGTTTTTTGAGATATACCAATAATGGGAACAATCTTGTCTACTTGGTTAATTTTCACAATTCTCCCAATGTAGTCCGTGAAATCGGTCGGTTGCGTGAGTTGACTTTTAGGGCAGCAGGTGGAGGAACAGGGGCAGCTCTGGACCTTGACGAGAACGATACCTGCGAAAATTGCTATGAGCAATTGATCACCTGGAGTGCGGAGGATGAAGAGATTGTCGCAGGGTATCGCCTGATTAACTGTAAGAATGCCTTGCTTGAAAATGGCTCATTCAACCTCTCAACCACACATTTGTTTGATTTTTCAGAGCGTTTTGTCCGGGACTTCCTGCCCTATACAATCGAGCTCGGCCGATCTTTCGTGCAGCCGAAATATCAACCTGCGGTGGACAATCGGAAGGGCATATTCAGTTTGGATAATTTATGGGATGGACTAGGAGCGGTGGTCCTGCAAAGCCCCGAGGTGAAATATCTCTTTGGAAAAGTGACCATGTATCCTCATTACAACAGGGAAGCGAGAGATCTTCTTTTGATGTTTTTAAATCATTATTTCCCGGATCGGGAAGGTCTAGTCAAACCAAAAGAATCGATCCGACTTGGCTATGAAACGGAACTTCCAAGCCAGGGAAATCCTTTTAAAGGATTGGAATACAAAGACGGCTACAAACTTCTCAATAGCAGGATCCGGGGATATGGTGAGAATATTCCTCCCCTGATCAATACCTATATGAACCTTTCACCGACCATGATGACATTCGGCACCGCCTTGAATGATGAGTTTGGAGAGGTAGAAGAAACTGGAATCCTGATCACGCTGGCCGATATCTACGAGACCAAGAAACATCGACACATGGATACTTATGAACGAGACAAAGTCTACAAAAGAAGCGAAATCAACTAAACGAACCCTATTGGTGGGTGCCACTACAAATCCTTCCCGCTACGCATATTTTGCTGCGAAAAGATTCAATGATTACGGAATCGAATTCGTGCCAATTGGGATCAAAAAAGGGGAAGTTTTCGGAAATGAAATTTTGGATATCCGAAATAAACCTGAATTAGAAGGCATTCATACCATTACACTTTACCTGGGAGCTGCAAATCAAAAGGAGTGGGAGGATTATTTCCTGAGTTTGAAGCCTAAGAGAATCATCTTCAATCCCGGTGCAGAGAATATTGAATTTTTGAAGAGAGCTTCAAATCAAGGTATTGAAGCAATCCACGCTTGCAATCTAGTGATGCTTAGCTCCGGTCAGTATTGACTTTTCTTTTCCAAAACTGATCCATGTAAAGAATATGCGGAAATGAGATCAGGGATATAAGAACAAAAAAGAGCAGTATCAATTCGTTTTGGGCTAAAAAACTCATTCCAAAAACCAGAATAAGTGAAATACCTAAAAGGCTGATCAGGGTAAAGGGAAGCAGTTGTTTCCCAAATTTTTTTAAGGTGTTGTATTCCGGGAATTTTTTCAAAAATGCATATTCAGAAATCATACTTGGCAGCGCATGCCAAAACCCAAAATAGATAATGAATCCGATCATCAGAGGGCTGAAATAAAGTAAAGGGCCGAGGATTGCCAGTTCGAAAAGGTCTGTGGGGGTAAATCTGATTTCTGCATTCCATTGTAAAATCAAAGTCAGAGCAAAACTGGCACTGAATGCCTGAGGCAAGTATTTATCCCATCCTTCGATACTGAGGATCGGTTGGAGGATTTCTTTAGTCAAAGCAAAATTCCCCCCTAGAATCAGGAGTAAAAAGAATAAACCTCTGGAAATGTACAGCAGAGTTTTCCCGGAATTCTTGCCCGCTCGCCGGATGAAATGAGTCTGTCCGAAGTGGTAGGCTGACATCAGAATAAATGCTGATAAAGCGATAACAGGAATAAAAATCCAAACGATTAAATAAATGATGATCAGTAAAATATAATATGCCAGAAAAGTCAATAGACCTTTTCTGGAGATTTTTGGTTCTGAAATCAGGTGATCAATGGCGCCATGAGGTATTCCCAGAAAAATCAGGATAATAAAAAATAAGAAATACTCAATCGCCGGAATCTCCAAAGGAAGAATGATAAACATCAGGCAGATGAGTATTCCTATAAATTTGAATATCCCTTCAATGCGGCTCATAATGAAGAAGACTTTTGATGAAGATAGAGAATTTTAATTTGCTTAATAGAGCAATCTCTTCACTCAAGGTAGTTTCTTCACTAAGAAATCGAAGAACTTTTTCTGACGGATTCTTTCTGAAAAGATCTTCAAACACTGCTGCTAATCGATTGGGCCATTTGCTGGCGATATTGAGCAGAATATTGTCGTAAAATGCAAAACGTGCACTTCGTTCAGTTCCTCTTAGAATAGGTAAGCCTTTTTCCAGATTAGAAACGATCTTTTTGCAGTTGTGCTGTATTCTCTGAAAGGTATATCCGGTCGATGATTTGGTCCAACCTGCTGCTGTACCGATAGGCACTATGCTGGCGGAAGGACTTTTTATTTTGCCGAGATTGGTCATCGGAATGATTCCCGATTCTTGGAAGGAAATCTTATAATCCTGGAGTTTCAAATGATCAGAGAGGTAGTTTCTCAATTTTTTTTCAAGTGTTTGCCTAGAAATAGGAGACTTGGAATAAGCAGTGTACTCTACCAAAGCACTGTGTGCTGAATAGGGAAGCACATAGAAAAAGTCAAATGGAGATCCTTGATTACCCTCGACTTCCATTAGAGTGAAAGCTTCCGGATCAAAAACTTCCTGGGATGTCTCCACTCTCCATCCAGTAAAGATCTGCTTTAAATGAGGGTGGTCGATCGTATTTTCCGGGTCAAACCTGGAATCGAAAACTATTTGTCCGAGAAATTTTTCTCCTTTCTCGGTATTGACGATAAGTCCGGAATCACTTTCCTCAATGGTGGTTACACTAGCTTCGTGGAGGCTGATGTTATAATTTTTTTTAAATTGATCGAAAAGGAAACTGTAAAAATCATGAGAGTTGAGGTGAAAATATTTAAGTGTTCCAATCGTATTGCTTTGGGTTTTCTGACCAAAACTGAGATTTAATTTTTCCCATGAATGAATAGCGTAAGAGGGATGGATATCCAAGGGTTTATTTGCCCAATAGCACCAGGTTTTATCCGGGACTTGGTGAATCAACGGGTCTAAAAGTAATATTTTCTTATGTTTCAACGAGCTTTGGCTGAGATGATACGTGAGGCTAAGTGCTGCGCATCCGGCTCCTGCAAATATGTAATCGTATTTTTCCATAAAAAGTATGGATCATTTCCAGCTTTGAAAAGCATGAAAATGATCCATTTTAAGATTTAAGCTCTTACTGTTTTTTTAGATTCTGAGATAGCCACTGAATAGATAACCAGCCCGAAGCCGATTTTGTTGATTGCATCAGCGATGTTGTAGAATAAATCGATCGAACTGACATCGAATAGACCGGAGAGTAGATTTCCAGGTAGGATCATGTATCCAATAGGATAAATAGCCCAGCCAAGAGTGATGAAAATCTTCAAAAGAAACATTGCTCTTCGCAAGTCAGGGCTGTTTGATTGCTGGGAGAGCTTTGC
>CAZFSC010000197.1:0-4950 GCA_964521585.1 uncultured Limnohabitans sp. | reverse complement strand
ATTCCTATTGTTTTATTTGCTCTTTTTGCTTGCGCAAAGTCTGAAAATCCCGAACTGATCATCGTTCCATTCGATGATTTGAAAGCAAATACCCCGGATTTTGAGATTCAAAAAGTGATTTTACTCGAATCTGATACGACTGAACTTCTTGGCGCAGATTTGAAGGTGAGTTATGATTCTGACCAATTTTATGTAGCCAATTACATGCGGCCGAAGGGAATTCATCATTTCTCCAAAGAAGGAGCGCATCTGGGATTGGCTGCTGTGATCGGAGAAGCTCCCGGCCAAATCAGAAGATTTAGTGAGTTTAAACTATACCAAGATACGCTACAAGTCATTGAGGGGCTGGGAGATAAAATGGCACTGCATAGATTCCCCCCCTCAAATGAGTTGGTTTCTACACAGGAGTATCCACTAAATGTATTCTCATTTCAACCTGTCAAGGTGGGACACTGGTTTTACAGTGGCTACAATAAAGTGGCGGGTACACACCGATTAATAAAAACGGATCAGAATGGCGAAGTTTCTCATTCGCTTTTGGAAAATCTATTTGCTGATGGAATGATTCCTATTGACGAGCAGGTTTTTTTTAAAGGGGACAATCGTGTTTTGTTTCGGGAACCATTTAAAACCATGGTGTATGAAATGAAGTCTGATACTATTCAGCCGGTTATAAAAATCGATTTTGGAAAATATACCGTTCCAGAGAAGTTCTGGGAGATAAACGACCCTTTTGAAAGTTTCGAAATGATTCAAAAACAGGGCTTTTCAGATATTTATTTTATGGCTGAGACTGCAGATTATTTCTTGGCCGATTTGATTTCGCAAAGTTCAGATTTTAGGAAGAAGGAGCTTTTCATCCTAAATAAGAAAACTCAAAAGCAGTTTAAGTTTTTAGTAAATGAGGAAGGGTTGGGCCAGTTTTATAATCCGATCGGCATCGAAGGAGATCAGATTTTGTTTATCGCTTATGCGCCTTATCTGATCAAAAATCTGAATTCGATCAAAGCCAGTCCGGAGATTTTGGGCCAGTTATCCAAGCTTAAAGAAGATTCCAATCCTGTGATTTTGTATGTTAAAATTCCGGAATAGTGTCATTCTAGTTTTACTGATTGGAGTAGGTATTTTGTTGTTTTTTATCAATAAAAAAGAGACCGAAACCCCAAAAGGAAAGCTGATTCAGCATTTCAGAAATGCTGAGGTAATCAATCCTGAACAGGGTTTGAAGTTTGACTCAAGTTGGTTTGATGCGAGCTATCAAGTTGTTGTATTTACTCAAAATCTCCAAGAATATTCAATTTTTACCTTCGATTGGAATATCTATTTTGAAAATAATCCTGAAATCAAGTTCATTTTTTATTATTCTGGAAAAGATAAATCTAAACTAGTCGAATGGATGAAAAAGACTGGTTTTCAGATGCCAGTATTGTACGATCCTAATAAAGAGTTTTATAGTAAAAATGTGACGGGTATGACCAATTCCATTGTATTCAATACCAAAAATGGAATAGTCCAGTTTCTAGAAAACCCTTCATTTCCCAATTATCAGGACTATTTGGATAAACTGAAAGAAGAATGATCGGAACTGGTTGTCTTGCAACAATTTGAACGCGAGGTAATGAAACCAGCTAAAAGTCTAAACTCTTTGTTATGCAAAACCCGATTTTTTATAATCACCTTAAGAGGAGGAGGAATCTAGTTGATAAATGCTTTAAAAGGCTATACTTTATCAAAGTTAAATAAGAAAACACCCATTAATATTTAATAAGATTCCAGCTACTGGAATTGTGGACTCGTGAATTTCGGATCGTACTTTACTGGCCATAGCTGCTGATCCGGAAGTGTTGCAGAATTACAATTTGATATACAAAAAGTGGCTCTGGACCGTTCAATAAAACAAATCATACACCACGATTCCAATCGATAAAGTTACCAGCTGAAGTGGGCCACGTTTACTTTGGTAGCTAAATTCCCCATTGCCTTGATCTGGAAGATAAGTCACATCTCCTTTAGTCAGAAACCGGACACTGTTACTGTCCTGATAGCTTGCTTTAAGCTCCAGCTTCGTGCTTTGGTCGAAGAAGGCCAAAGGAATCTGAATTCCTGCTCCAATCCGATAGGCTAAGGTCCAGTCGCTCAGGTCCGTCCCAGTTTCGAATGCTTCCTCATCGATTGCTGCCCTGATTTTATACCGGGTATAGAGGTAGTTTGCTCCGTATTGTGCTTCCAGAAAAGGGGTGTATTTTGAATTGACAACCGGTAGATACCGCATGGTGACCATTCCGGTGATGATATTATTGTTTCTCCGAAGTCTCAATTCATCATTGAATCCCGGAAAGAGATCGGTTCTTTTTTCCAGCTTACTACCGTAAATTCCATAGCCCAACTCCAATCCCACTTGAATCGGGCTGGTCTGGAATTCATAAAGCATAAACCCGGAGAGGGTTGGGATAAATATCGGACCTGCTTTCTCCCGTAATTGGCTTACGCTATTGCTACCATTGAAATGAGCTCCA
Source organism: uncultured Limnohabitans sp. (assembly GCA_964521585.1). Classification (GTDB taxonomy): domain Bacteria; phylum Bacteroidota; class Bacteroidia; order Cytophagales; family Cyclobacteriaceae; genus Algoriphagus. Next base: position 2,434 of record CAZFSC010000197.1, on the reverse strand, counting down.
CCAAGGAAAAACTGGGCGTGGACAGAATAGGTAAAAAAGAGAAATGGAATAAGTAAAAGTCTTCGCATCAAAGTTTTTTCTTTTGATACGGGAAAACTGTTTTAGAAGGTTTGATTACGCAATATTTAAGTTCCAAATTTCCACCTATACCACTTCAAAATCCTAACTCAAAACTCCATCAAAACTTTTAATTTCATCTTAAACCGATCTACAGGGAGAAACTGCTTCTCCAAGCTGGGAGCAAACGGAACAGGGGTATCCAAACTTCCTTCCCGCATCACGGGGGCATCGAGATACTCAAAGCAATACTCTGAGATCCAGGCACAAATTTCTCCGCCGATGCCTCCGGTCAAGGTATCCTCCTGAAGAAAAATCACTTTGCCGGTTTTCTTGACTGTTTCTCTGACAGCCTCTTGATCCCATGGCAAGAGCGTCCGTAGATCCAGGATGTCGGCAGAAAGACCAAGTTCCTCGACGGCCTTCACCGCCCAGTGCACACCCATTCCATAGGTGATGATGGAGACTTGGCTACCTTCCCTAGTCAAAGCTGCTTTTCCGATTTCGACCGTATAGTATTCATCCGGGATTTCCGCAACGATCGAACGGTATAGCCCTTTGTGTTCAAAATAGAGATAAGGATTTGGGTCGGCTATAGCTGCATTGAGTAGGCCTTTGGCATCATAAGGGTTGGATGGATAAACGATTTTCAGCCCGGGAGTATGGAAAAACCAAGCCTCGTTTGACTGAGAATGAAATGGGCCTGCAGCCATCCCGGCTCCGGTAGGCATTCGGATCAGCACGTCGGCATTTTGTCCCCAGCGGTAATGGATTTTGGCTAGGTTATTTACGATTTGGTTAAATCCTACCGAGACAAAATCTGCAAACTGCATTTCAACCATGGCCTTGTAGCCTTTGATGGAAAGTCCCAGCCCGGCTCCGATAATGGCGCTTTCGCAAAGAGGCGTATTGCGGACACGATCTGCTCCGAATTTGGCTTTGAAGCCATCCGTGATCTTGAAAACTCCCCCATATTCTCCGATGTCCTGGCCCATCAAGACCAGATTGGGATATTTTTCCATGGATTGACGCAAGCCATCCGAAATGGCATCGACAAAGCGTTTCTCCGATTTGGTGCTGTTTTCACTGGGACAAATTACTTCCTGTGAAAATGGGGCATACATATCTGCCAGTTCGGTAGCTAGGTCAGGATTGATCTCAGGCTCTGCAAATGCAATCTCCAAGCCTTCATTGATAGCCTTTTTGACTTTGGTATTGATTCGCTCCTTGGTCTTTTCATTTAATACACCTATCTGCTGGAGGTACGCTTCGTAGTTTTCCACCGGATCGAGTTTGGCCCAGTCTTCCATCAGTTGCTTGGGAACGTACTTCGTCCCGGAAGCTTCTTCATGTCCCCGCATCCGGAAGGTTATCGCCTCTACAAGCACTGGTCTTGGATTTTTGCGGATATCTTCCGCAATAGTTTTGATGGTATCGTAGACTTCCAGAATGTTATTCCCCTGAATCCGTATAGCCTCCATGCCATATCCAGGGCCTTTTTCTGTAAAATATTTGAAGGCAAACTGCTCTTCGCTTGGAGTGGAAAGCCCATATCCATTGTGCTCCACCACAAAGATTACGGGAAGCTTCCATACCGCTGCCACGTTTAATCCTTCGTGAAAATCTCCCTCAGAACTTGCCCCGTCCCCTGAAAATACCAGCGTCACTTTCTTTTCACCCGAAAGTTTATCAGCCAAAGCAATCCCGTCAGCGATAGCAAGCTGAGGGCCCAAGTGAGAAATCATTCCGACGATATGATGGGCATTGCTTCCAAAGTGAAAAGAGCGATCCCGACCTTTCGTAAAACCGCCCGCCTTGCCCTGAAACTGGGCAAAAAGCTTTTCGAGTGGCATTTTTCTTCCGGTGAAAATGCCAAGATTCCGGTGCATCGGCAAGATGTATTCATCCGATTCCAAAGCATTCACCGCTCCGATTGAGATCGCCTCCTGTCCCCATCCGCTAAACCATTTTGAAATCCGGCCCTGTCGTAGCAGGATCAACATTTTTTCCTCGATTCTTCGAGGCATGATCAGCGATTCATACAGGGAAAGCAGGGTGTCGTCTGAATAATTTTTACGATCGAAATTCAATAATACAGTTTGGGTCAATTCGGCCATTTCAGTGGGATTTGGACACTAAGTTAACCGAAGCTTCAGGCTTTGCAAAAGCAAAAAATCCTGTTTTGGAACCCCGAAGAGATTCTTACCGAAAAAAGCTGTTTAGCGCCTTTTAATCCAAAAATGCAAAACCCCGACCTGAGCCGGGGTGAAAAATAAATGCAAGGAGTTAAAAAGTTTTGCTGTATGTCTCAAAAGTAAGTGAAGCAATCCCTCTCTGGCAAAATTCCGCGTTAAGGTTGTTTTATCAATGTGTTAAG
>CAZFSC010000196.1:0-4990 GCA_964521585.1 uncultured Limnohabitans sp. | reverse complement strand
CTTTGTCAAAAAGAGTTTATCCGATGGTTTAAACTGACAAAGGATATAAACCCGCTATTGAGATATTTTAAAGAATCTGACCTTGGTATTCCCACGCTCTATGTAATGGGGGATCAGGATGTCATGTTTCTCGAACCAGTAAAAAAGATAATTAAAGACCATAAAAATTCGGTTTTGAAGATTCTCGATCGTTGTGGTCACGTAGTAAATGTAGAGCGGCCGGAAGATTTCAATCGGCTTTCGCTTTCTTTTATTCAAAATCAAACCTATTAAGCATACTTTTTCCTAAATGAACAAGCAAACCAAAATCCTATTAATTGTAGCTGTAATTCTGATTATTGCAGTAATCTACATTTATCCAAGACTCGACAGTCGAGAATTAAATCCTTCAACTACCGCTACTGCAGAAACTTCTCCTGCAGCATCCAACGCTTTACCGGTGCAGGTGGTCAGTTTGAAGAAAGAACTGCTCAAAAATGAGCTTAATGTGACCGGTACGATCATCCCTAATGAATCAGTGGATATCCGGACGGAAGTTTCGGGTTTGATTAGAAGAATCGCTTTCAAAGAAGGACAATATGTGACCAAAGGAACACCGATTTTATACCTGGATGATGATGAGCTTCAGGCACAATTCCAACGTTTGGAATACACTCAGAAGCTTATTGAATCTCAAGAAAACCGTCAAAAGCAGCTTTTGGAACGAGAGGCAATCAGCCAGGAAGAATACGATATTGTACTCAATCAATTCAATACGACCTTAGCTGATATCAAATTAATTAAAGCTCAATTGGCCAAGCGGATTATCAGAGCTCCTTTCAACGGCGTGCTGGGTTTGAGACAGGTTTCGGAAGGTAGCGTCATCTCGCCAACTGATATTATAGCGAGCATTGTAAATCTGGATCCCATTAAAATTGAATTTTCTATTCCGGAGCGATATGCCACTGTCGCTGAAGTGGGATCTAAGATCTATTTTTCCAATGACGCTACAGCAGGCGAGGTAGAGGGTCAAGTGTATGCTTATGAGCCACAGATTGACGCTGCTACCCGAACATTGAAATTGCGGGCTTTAAGTCCTAATAAGGAAGGAAAATTTCTTCCGGGGATGTTTGTTCGTATTAGATTTGTATTGGAGGAAAGCGGAGATGCATTACTCGTACCTTCTGAATCGATTATTCCAGAATTAGAGGGATATAAAGTCTACATCGTAGGCGAAGATAATAAAGTGCAGGAGCGAAAGGTAGAAATCGGCACTCGGACAGATACCCAGGTTCAAATCATAGAGGGATTGAATGAGGGAGATTTGGTATTGACCACGGGGGTTTTACAGGCTAGGCCAGGAATGACAGTATCATACACGCAAATCAATTAAGATGGCGAGTCTTTCAAGTATAAGTATCAAAAGGCCAGTATTGGCCATCGTGATGTCCTTAGTCATCGTCCTTTTTGGAGCGATCGGCATTTCATTATTGGGCATCAGGGAGTTTCCTAGTGTGGATCCCCCAGTAATCAACGTGAGGACAAACTATGTCGGTGCCAATGCAGATGTCATCGAGGCACAGATCACCGAACCACTCGAAGAAGCCATTAATGGGATTCAGGGAATCAAATCCCTGACATCGACCAGTAACGACGGATCGAGCAGCATCACCGTGGAGTTTGATGTTGGGGCAGATCTGGAAACCGCTGCCAATGATGTCCGGGACAAAGTATCCGGCGCTCAGCGAAGCCTTCCTCCCGATGCAGAACCTCCGGTTGTATCCAAAGCCGATGCAGATTCCCAGCCTATCGTTTTCCTTAATGTCAAAAGTACCGAGCGGAGTTTGTTGGATTTATCCGATCTCGCCCAGAATATTTTCAAAGAAAGACTTCAGACCATTCCTGGAGTAAGTAGGGTGCAGATTTGGGGTGAAAAAGAGTATGCGATCCGACTTAAAATGGATCCGCTCAAAATGGCTTCCTATGGCGTAACCCCGCTGGACGTCTTGTCCAAGGTACAATCCGAAAATGTTGAATTGCCGTCAGGAAGGATTGAAGGAGAGACAATTGAGCTTTCTGTCAGGACAAAAAGCCGCTTGAGTTCCCCTCAGGAATTCAATGATTTGATTATCAAAGAGGATCAAAACAATATTGTAAAGTTTCAGGATATTGGACGTGCTGAACTTGCGGCTCTCAATGAGCGAACAGTACTCAAGCGTGATGGAGTGCCGATGGTCGGAGTTGTTTTGGTACCATTGCCCGGTTCCAATAGTATTGAAATTGTGGATGAATTTTATCGAAGGTTAGAATTCATCAAGAAAGACCTTCCTGCAGACGTGGGAATAGAAATTGGGTTTGACTCCACCAAATACATCAGGAGTTCAATCGCTGAGGTGCAGGAGACGATTATTACCGCATTCATTTTGGTGGTAGCTATTATTTTCCTTTTTCTGAGGGACTGGAGGACTACATTTATTCCTGTATTGACTATTCCGATTTCCCTGATTGGAGTTTTCTTCGTCATGTATTTGATGGATTTCTCGATCAATGTGCTAACCCTTTTGGGAATTGTACTGTCCATCGGATTGGTCGTGGATGACGCCATTGTAGTTCTGGAGAATATTTATGCCCGAATTGAAAAAGGAGAGAAACCACTCCAAGCAGCTGAAAAAGGATCAGAGGAAATTTTCTTCGCCGTAATCGCAACCACAGTTGCGTTAGCAGCAGTATTTCTACCGGTAATATTTTTGACAGGAACCACGGGTCGATTGTTTCGTGAGTTTGGTATAGTCGTAGCAGGCTCGGTGATCATTTCATCTTTTGTCGCTTTGACCATGACACCAATGTTAAGTGCGAAGTTTTTGAAGCGTCGCGAAAAGCAAAACTGGTTTTATGAAAAGACTGAGCCGATATTCGTTTGGCTGAACGAAGGGTATGACAAGCTTTTGGCTCAGTTCATGAAAATCCGGCTGGCATCTTTTGGTTTGGTCATTTTGATGGGAGTAGGGATTTATTTCCTATTTAATCAGATTCCTACGGAACTCGCTCCAGTGGAGGATAGAGGGGAAATCAGAATTAATTTGGCCGGTCCTGAGGGAGCCACTTTTGGCTATATGGATCGAGTTATTGACGAAATGGTACAAGACTTTAAGGAAGTACTTCCCGAAGAAGAATTGGAAGGTCAAATTTCCGTGACCTCTCCAGGTTTTGGAACGGCGAGTACCAATTCAGGATTTAACCGGCTTATTCTGTCGGATGCCGATCAGCGATCGCGTTCTCAACAGGAAATTTTTTCCTTAGTCAATGAAAAACTGAAAGATTATACAGCGGTGCGTGCCTTTGCTTCCCAAGCTCAGTCGATTGGGGATAGAAGAGGTGGACTTCCCGTTCAATATGTACTTCAGGCACCAACTTTGGAAAAACTTAAAGAGAAGATTCCTGTTTTCATGGAAGCGGTTAACAACAGCGATAAATTTATTTTTGCCGATATCAACTTGAAATTCACCAAACCTGAATTGGAGATTGAAATCGACCGGGATAAAGCCAGAAACATCGGGGTGTCAATTCAGGAAATTGCTAGAACCTTACAGCTTTCGTATTCCGGACAGCGATTTGCCTACTTCATCATGAATGGTAAGCAGTATCAGGTGGTGGGTGAAATGCAAATAGAGGATCGGAATGAACCGATTAATTTGAGGATGCTTTACGTGCGGGCAGAAAACGGTCAACTTGTTCAATTGGACAATTTGGTCACAGTAACAGAGAAATCTACTCCTCCTCAGCTGTATCGATTCAATCGATTTGTATCGGCTACCGTTTCGGCAAATCTTGCGGACGGCTACACCATTGGAGATGGCTTGGAAGAAATGGACCGTATCTCTTCGGAGGTGTTGGACGATTCCTTCACCACTGATGTGTCTGGACCTTCCAAAGAATTCAGAGAGTCTTCCAACAGTTTGGTGTTCGCATTCATATTTGCACTGGTTCTAATTTATCTGGTGCTTTCGGCTCAGTTTGAGAGTTTCTTGGATCCATTGACCATTATGTTTACCGTACCTTTGGCTTTGTTTGGGTCCTTGTTTACCCTATGGCTGTTTGATTTTACGCTGAATATTTTCTCCCAGATCGGAATCATCATGCTCATTGGCTTGGTGACCAAAAATGGTATCTTAATTGTCGAGTTTGCCAATCAGCGCAAAGCTCAGGGTATGTCGGTGGATGAAGCAATCTATGGGGCCGCAGTGGCCCGTTTCAGACCGATTCTGATGACTTCGCTTTCCACCATTTTGGGTATTTTGCCTATTGCCCTTGGCTTAGGAGCAGGTGCTGAAAGCCGGGTTCCGATGGGAGCGGCAGTTATCGGAGGATTGACATTTGCCACAATTCTGACCCTATTTATCATCCCAGCTATTTACACCTACCTGACTTCGAAAGAAGCTAGATTAGCCAGAATTTAATGAAGAAAATCAGCCTATTACTCCTTTTGAGTAGCTTTTGCACTTATATTTTTGCCCAAAGTGAAGAAGCACTCAACCTAGAAAAAGCCATCCAACTGGGCTTGGAAAATAACTATCAGGTCAAGATCGCAGTAGAGACAATCACCCTGAGAGAAGGAGATGAGAAGATCAGTAGTGGTGAGCTATTTATGCCCCGCGTGGATGCAACCTATTTGAGAAGCTTCAGTAAGGAAGATGTGACCCAGCGATTCGTTAACGATCCTGAACCACGTCAAATTGACAATGCAAAATCAAGAAACGAAAATTTCTCAGTTGCAGCCATTTATGGGTTCAGACCGGAAAGTTTTATTGTCATGAAGCGGCTAGGCCAACTGACAGAGATCAGTGAGTTGGAATCCAAAGTCGCAATTGAAAATATAGTGGCTGGGATTTCATCAGCCTATTACCGCTTGGTCCTGGAAATCCAGCGCTTCGAGGTATTGAATCGTACTTTGGAATTGAGTCAATCCCGACTAGATATTGCCCGTGCGCAATATGAGCTTGGCGGAGCCGGA
>CAZFSC010000195.1:0-5009 GCA_964521585.1 uncultured Limnohabitans sp. | reverse complement strand
GGGTTTGAAGCGATTTATTTACCCGATAAGCACCAGTTGGAGATTTCGGATCAGTCCAAATGGCTTGTAAGAGTTCTTCTTCCCTGGAACTGTCAGGTCGAGAAAAATGGTCATCTCAAGTTAAAAGATGACCATCATCTAGGTATAGTGATGATTCGGGCAGGAATTGCGTCTACGGGTTATTTCCACAATGGAGCAATGCTTGACCATAAAGTATTCCGAGCCTATATGATCAGACAAAAACAAGGAAAGAGTCAGATTAAATACCTTAAAACCAAAGGGAAATCCCGTGCAGGATCGAGATTGAGATTAGGAGAAAGTGAGCGTTTCTTTGAAGAAATAAACGAGCGACTGCAAGGCTATGCACAGGAATTTCCGATCGATATGTGGGGAATCAGTTGTGCTAAAACCTTATTGCCGTATTTCTTTGATACAGATCCCGGTCCTCCGTTTTCTAAAAATGAGGATACCCTGATTTCTATTCCATTTCATGTGCAGCACCCCGGTTTGGAGACTTTGGAAACCATCCATCGAAAATTAAATCAGATCCATGTCATCTATTCAGAAGGATCAACACTTCTATTGCCCGAAAAAGGGATTAGCGATGATTCGGACGACTGGTAAAACCGGATGAATTGAGTTTAAAAAATATTGATGTGAATCTCTGTAAAAAGGAAAAAGCCGGAAAAATCTTCCGGCTTTCATTAGTTGGCGGTGTTAAGTTTTAATCAGGTAGTCACAGTGCCTTCTCCTGGATAATTTGCATTAAGCATATTCATTGTCTCATGAGCGACTTTAATGTTGTACTCATAAGCCAAACTTTTATAATTCACCAAATCGACTATCGTACCAATAAAGCAAAGACCAAGAGTAAGGATGTAGAGAATACCCAAGCCGATCTGTCCCAGGATAAATCGGTGCAAACCTGCAAATCCAAAGAAACCAATCAATGCGAGGATAAGGATCATCTGAGAGTCTTTTCTTCTTGCACGGTATACCTGAGCAAAAAGCGATGCCTGATCTTCATCCATGTTCTTCATAAGTCCCTGGATATATCCAAGTTCCATTCCTTCCAATTCAGGAAGATGTCTCAATACATTAGCCATAATTGTGTGTTGTTTTAAGGTTCTTAATAAGTGTCCAAATGCGAGAGAAAATCACCACGAATGCCAGCATTGCCAGTGGATGCATAGACCATGACGCCTGAAAATCTCCCCGGGCCAGAAGATTCATTGATCGTCCAAGCCCACATCCCGGGCACCAATCTAATCCCAATTGGCTCAATGGGCAAATGCTCATATGATTGCCGGATTCGGGTTCCAATAAGATGATTGCAACCAAGCTCCCGATCCAGAAGATCAATTCGAGCGGCAATTGCTTTATCCATCGGGTAATCTCTTTCATACCTGTAGAAATACGAAAAAAGTGCCATTAGACAAAAAGTGCGTTTGCAGGCAGTATACCCCTTTTGCCAAAAAAATGATGCGTTGAATCGTACAAAAAAGTGTACGATTATGAACGCTACCGTTCAGGCAAACGGATTTCGAGCTTTTTTCCATACAGTGTTTCCTGATTTTTGGAAAACTGACTGGCCAGTTGGACATAGCTTTTCTTCATCCCATAATTTTTATATCCTGAAATTCGAAGGACTAGTCCCAAAATCTCTCCATTTACTGGAACGGCTGAAGAAATTCCAAGTGCCTTTGCGGCATCCTTTCCCAGAAAGAAATTTAGAATTGGTTCTATTTGGGTTGAAATAAGACTGTCCGGTATGGTTGACTTGTAATGAAGGATCAAAGCTTCTATCAGTTTTTGACCGGCCTCAGAGGCCTTGAGATGGCGTCTTCGAATTAATTTCTCCAATTCAAAAGCCTCCTTGGCATGATCAGGCCAATAACTCACATCAATTCCCATCAGCTGACCAACCCATTTCCAATAAGCCATCCAGATGTCCACTTCCTCATTTGGGATCTGAAATCCCATTTTTTTCCAACCTCGGATGACGATCAGACTGAATGTCAGATTTGTGCCGATCAGGTCTTCCTGATTGATGGGTTTTCCGAAATCATCATTCCAATCTTTGGAATAATTCGTAATAAAATACCTGCTAAATGCATGGATCAGACGAACTTTGGCACAGGTGAGGAAAGCTTTATTTTTAGTAATAAATGCGCCAGGTTCAAAAATATCCATGATAAAAGTTCCGGTCTCTCCAAGTCGCTGCCCAATATCATTCAGGATTCGCTTGGATCGGACCAACACTTCTGCTCCATCTCCAAAAGCATAGGCGTAGGGCAAGGAATAAAATCCAAGCATGGCGAGGTAGAGGTCTCCCTTTTGATTGAAGAGTTCCTGACCTTTTGATAAAATAACTTCAGGAATATTCGTTTGATTAAGATAAAAATTAAAGAAGTCCTGAAAGGCTTTTGGGAAAGAATTCTCTTCCATGGCAGGAATTTCATCCCAGGAATTAATCAGACTGATTAATTGTGGATTTTTCATCAAATCGCTAACCAACTGATCTGCAAGTGGATCTTGGATCTGTCTCAAGCGGTCAAATTCGGAATTCCTGTATAGTTGTAATTTACTCACGTCATTCTAACCTTGATTTTGTATTTTGGTTGATTAATTTCGAAAATCAAATGGAAAAATTCCTTTCTCTTTCCCTTATTCTCGCCTTGCTTCTCACCTTTTCGGGCTTTGCTCAAAGTGGATTTGACTTATGGGTGGTGGAGACTGAAGGCAAAGGAGGAAATTTTAGCCTTAAGACTGAAACCGCTTACGCGCTGACGGATAGGCCTGAATATGATAATCAGCCCAGTTTTATCAACGAATATCAGCTGGTGTTTTCTGCTGCTGATGATCAGGGAAATTTCGACATCATAGTGTATAATTTTGAGTCAAAAAAATTCACTAATCTGACTAAAACGGATGATCGTAATGAAAATTCTCCGCGGATTACCGATTGTGGAATGTATATCTCAGCTGTCGTAACTGAGCCCGATAAGAAGCAGCGAATCTGGCTTTATCCGACTAATTTCGAGCCGGGAGAACTACTATATGATGACATTGAACCGGTGGGCTATTACGATTGGTATGACAACAAAGCTGCGATGTTTATCCTCGGTGACCCGAATAAATTGGTATATGCCAGAGGAAGAGATGACCTCATCGAGATCGATACTGAAATCGCCAGATCCATCAATCGACGTCCAAAAACCAGCGAGATCACTTATCTTTCCACCAGAGAATTCAAAGAAGATGGAGATTCGAAGGCATACCGACTCAAATCTTTTGATATCGAATCCGGGAAGCGTCAAGAACTGGGATATGGATTGACCGGATCCCAGGATTTAGTTTGGATAAACAAAAAGTACCTTTTGATGGCCAAAGGAAATACGATCTATAAACGAAAATATTCCGATAAAGAATGGGAAGCCATTGGAACAATCAATTCAGAAACCCATCAAAATATAAGCAGATTGGCCTATAGCGAGGACTTGAATGTACTGGTGCTAGCCATGGAACGCAACTAATAAACTTCTCTATGAACCCTTTAAGAATCACCCTTTTCCTTTCCTTGCTTTTTTTTGCTCAAGTTGCTTTTTCGCAGATTGAGGATAAAAGAGGTATTGTCGCAAAAAATGCTGAGCTCGTAAAAATCCAGGATGGATTCGCCTTCACGGAAGGCCCGGCAGTAAACCGATACGGCGATATTTTCTTCACTGATCAACCTAACAATCGAATTCATAAATGGAATGCGATCAGCAATGAAATAACTGTTTTCAAAGAGGATGCAGGCCGTGCCAATGGATTGTATTTTACATTGGATGGGAATCTACTCGCAGCTGCAGATGAAGAAAATCAACTCTGGTTGATAGACAGCGATGGATCAAAAGAGGTTTTGGTTTCAGCATTCAAAGGAAAGAAGCTGAATGGGCCAAATGATATCTGGTTGCGGCCACAAGGTGGGATTTACTTTACAGATCCACTTTATGTGAGACCTTATTGGGACGGTGTCCGGAGCAATGAATCCGAGCAAAATGGTGAGCATGTTTATTTTCTCTCCGCTGATAAATCAGAGCTTTTCAGGGTAACTGAGGATTTGGTGAAGCCAAATGGAATTATAGGCACGCCGGATGGAAAGACTCTTTACATTGCAGATATTGGTGCGAAAAAGACTTATAAATATGAAATCCGTGAAGATGGTTACTTGATCAACAAGGAGTTGTTTTGTGAAATGGGTTCTGACGGGATGACCATTGACGATCGGGGAAATGTATACCTGACTGGTGATGGCGTAACCGTTTTTAATAAAAATGGAGATCAGATCGCCCACATTCCTGTGCCTTCTAAGTGGACTGCCAATGTAGCTTTCGGTGCCTTGGATCGAAAAACCCTATTCATTACCGCAATGAATGCAGTTTATACCCTTCAGATGAAGACTCGGGGGGTTTGGTGATATTTTTTGTTTTCGCCCAGAGGAAAGCTTGATTGATTCGGAGATGAAGAAGTAAAAGCAATTGATTTCAAGTTTTTCAACTTGTCCCTACAAAACAACTTTCGCCAGAATCTGCTTTGGAATTAAGCAGGTATGCTGTAGTGTGTGGAAACGAGCTTCCAACCTTCTTCACGCTCCACCCACACATCAAGGAAATTTAGATTGGTTGATTTGGTGTCTCCTTCCTTAATAAAGGTGAATTCACCTTCACCATGCACCACGGCAGAATTCCCGTAGATTCGGGCGATGGTATTCTGAAAATGAACTTCCTTGAGTTGACATTTTTCAGACCGCATGATTTCGATTACATGGTCTTTGGTTTCGACTTTACCCTTAAAGTCAAATAATAGACCGTGGTCATCAAATAAGGAGACAAGTTGATCGAGATTTAAGGTCTCCCAAGTTTCAAATTTCTTCCTGGTGAGATCAATTAAATTGGATTCAGTGATCATAAACAGTTTTGGCTAGTGGGGTGTTTTCTTTACTTAACAAAACTCAGACCGAAAAT
>CAZFSC010000194.1:0-5014 GCA_964521585.1 uncultured Limnohabitans sp. | reverse complement strand
AAGCAGAACATCCCGCGTAAATAATCAAAATAACTTTATGCTCTATTTTTTATAGGTTAGGTAAGTGGAGCCCTTTGAAATCAATTGCCTGAGAGCGATATTTTAATCCTGGTAATCAACCACATTACCCCCGCAAAAAATCTTACTTGGATTGCTTATACCTGAAAGCAAAAAATCAAACATAAGATTGAACTTACTCTGAATAGAAATTTATTTTAAATAGAACTTTAAATATAAATTTTTGGCATCGGTGGGATTTCCCTACCTTTGCCCCCTCTTTGAAGAGGCAGGAGAATCCATGAAGAAAGTAGATTTTGAAAAACTAATTCTGTTTGAAAACGCGGATTACCTGGTAATCAACAAGCCGCCTTACCTTTCAAGCTTAGACGATAGGCACGAGGCGCAGAACATCCTAGACCTTGCCAAGGCACACACCTCCGATGCTCAACTGTGCCATCGACTGGACAAGGAAACCTCAGGATGTCTGGTGATTGCCAAGAATCCAATCGCCTACAGGCATTTGGCGATGCAGTTTGAAAACAGAAAAGTGGACAAGGTCTACCATGCCGTAGTAGAGGGAATCCGGGAATATCGCGATGAGCTGGTTAACCGGAACTTACTCGCTAACAATAAAGGAGTCGCTAAAGTCAGCAAAGAGGGAAAGCCAGCGCAGACGGTTTTTAACACATTGAAGACCTATCATTCGCATACACTGGTGGAATGCAGGCCTATCACAGGGCGACTGCATCAGATCCGTGTCCATTTGGCTTACCTCAAAGCCCCGATCTGTGGAGACACGCTCTACGGAGGCAACATCCTTTATCTTTCTTCACTCAAGCGCCGCTTCAATCTCAAGAAAGATACCGAGGAGCTACCCATCATGCAGCGAGTTTCACTCCATGCATTCTCGATTGGATTTGAAGGCACAGACGGAGGGAAAATCTTCGTAAAGGCCCCTTATCCAAAGGATTTTCAGGTTTTGGTCAATCAGCTGGAAAAAACAGCCTGAATAGCCAATTTGAAAAAATTATAGTAGCAATACGGTGTCCAGTGGGCATTAAGGAGCTAAGCCAGTGAAAATTAGGACTTAGTATTGGAAATATTTTGCATCGAAAATAAAATACTTCTATCTTTGTGTCCCTTTTTGGGGGTGAAATAAATTTAACAAGCTAAAAATTAAACAGTTACACAGTGGATACTTTGAGCTATAAGACCGTTTCAGCCAATACCGCAACTGTAGATAAGCAATGGGTTATTGTGGATGCCCAAGCTGCAGTTTTAGGTAGATTGGCTAGTGAGGTAGCGAAAATCTTAAGGGGAAAAACGAAGCCAAGCTTCACCCCACACGTTGATTGTGGTGACAATGTCATCGTAATCAACTCAGACAAAATCAGACTAACTGGTGACAAGTGGGACTCCAAAGTTTATGTGAGACACACAGGTTATCCAGGTGGACAGCGAATCTCTACTCCAAAATTATTGAAGCAGAAGTCTTCAACAATTTTGATCGAGAAGGCTGTAAGAGGCATGTTGCCTAAAAACAGATTGGGAAGAAAATTATACGGCAACTTATACGTGTATGAAGGATCTGAGCATCCACATGCCGCACAGCAGCCTAAATCTATCACGCTTTAATCGTCTATTTAATGGAAATCATTAACAAAATCGGTAGAAGAAAAACCTCTGTAGCCAGAATTTACATGGCTCCGGGCAAAGGTGAAATCACCGTAAACAATAGAGCATTGGAAGTATACTTCCCTTTTGATCTGCACCAGATTGTAGTAAAGCAGCCATTATCGCTAGTGGGTGTAAATGGTAATTACGATATCAAAATCAATGTTGATGGAGGAGGAAGTACAGGCCAGGCAGAAGCTGCCCGTATGGCTATCTCAAGAGCATTGTGCGAATTCGATCCAGAGCACAGAGGTGCTTTGAAGAAAGAAGGATTCCTGACACGTGATCCTAGAATGGTAGAACGTAAGAAGCCAGGACGTAAAAAAGCAAGAAAGAAATTCCAGTTCTCTAAGCGTTAATTCGGGATTTTACTCTTTTATATCAGAAAAAATATTTATTCATGGCCAAAATAGAATACAAAGACTTACTAGATGCTGGTGTTCACTTCGGACACTTGACGAGAAAGTGGGATCCAAGAATGGCTCCATACATTTTCATGGAGAAAAATGGCATCCATATTATCGATCTTAATAAAACGCTTGCTAGCCTCGACGAAGCATCTAACGCTGTCAAGCAAATCGTACGCTCCGGAAAAAAGGTGATGTTCGTCGCCACTAAAAAGCAAGCTAAAGATCTTGTAGCAGCTGAAGCAAAAAGATTAAACATGCCTTACGTGACCGAAAGATGGTTAGGTGGGATGTTGACTAACTTCGCTACGATCCGCAAGTCATTGAAGAAAATGTCTTCACTTGACAAGTTGATGAACGAAGAAGCTTACAAGAACCTTGCGAAAAAAGAACGATTGATGGTTTCCCGTCAGAAGGAAAAAATGGAATCTGTATTAGGCGGTATCGCTGACTTGAGCAGACTTCCAGCTGCACTATTCGTAGTGGACATCAAAAGAGAACACATCGCAATCGCCGAAGCACAAAAGCTTGGTATCCCTGTTTTCGCGTTGGTGGATACGAACTCTAACCCAAATGAGGTAGAATTCCCAATTCCTGCCAATGACGATGCATTCAAGTCAGTTTCTTTACTGGTAAAAGCATTTGGCGAAGCAATCGAAGAAGGTCTTTCTGAACGAAAGAGAGACAAAGAAGATGCAAAACTTTCTGAAGAGGAAGAAGCTAAAAAAGCTGTTGACGCAGATTCAAAAGACTGAGCCACAACTTGAATTGAAATAATCATAAAATTGAACATTAGGTTAAAACCTGTGTTCAATTTTTTGTTTTACCCTATCCACCGAATCCGGTGTAGGATTTATTGGACAGACCAAACCTGAAACAGCTGATTCCCAATATTTTTGGAAATTTCAGCTAGGTTTTTTCCATAAAAATTAAAATATATCTCGTTTAATTAAACTGATACAACAATGGCAATTACTGCACAAGAAGTAAACAAACTAAGACAAATGACCGGTGCCGGTATGATGGATTGCAAAAAAGCTTTGACTGAAGCGGAAGGCGATTTTGAAAAAGCAGTGGACATTCTTCGTAAAAAAGGTCAAAAAGTATCTGCTTCCAGAGCAGACAGAGAGACAAAAGAGGGTGTCGCAGTGACCAAAGTAACCGAAAACGGTAAAAAAGGCTTCCTTCTTACCCTGACCTGTGAGACTGACTTCGTGGCAAAAAATGAGGAGTTTGTATCTTTTGCAAATACCCTATTGGATCTTGCTGTGGACAAAGGTGCTTCCACCATCGAGGAAATCCTTGCTCTTCCGTTTGATTCATCTATCTCTGTAACTGAGAAAATCACAGAAATGACCGGTAAAATCGGTGAGAAACTTGAGATCTCTCATTTTGAAATCGTGAAAGCTGAGACAGTAGTATCTTACATTCACTCGAATGGTAAACTAGGCGTTTTGGTTGGCTTGAATCAGACTGGTGAGGCTGTCATCGAAGCAGGAAAAGACGTAGCGATGCAGATCGCAGCGATGAATCCGGTTGCTTTGGACAAAGAAGGTGTAGATGCATCTGTAGTAGAAAGAGAAATCGAAGTCGGAAAAGAGCAGGCAAGAGCGGAAGGTAAGGCAGAAGATATGCTGGAAAAAATCGCTTTGGGTAAACTCAACAAGTTCTATAAAGAAAATACGTTGTTGAGCCAGTCTTTCGTGAAAGATAACAGCAAGTCAATCTCCCAATACTTGGACAGCGTCAGCAAAGGTTTGACCGTGACTGCTTTCAAACGAGTGTCTATCGGATAATTCCGAATCAGATTAAATAGCAAAAAGCCCTTTCAATTGATTTTGAAAGGGCTTTTCTGTTACCTGGTTCAACTATTCAAAAGCAACCTGATTTTCTAAAAAAACTTAAAAAGATATTTTGATATTTTTTCAACTAATTACTTGCATAATAATAATAATATCATTGAATCAACTAACCAGGTGGTTAGCAACTTTTGGCCGAAAGTTTTTTAATACCTAAAATTATTTTATTATGAAAAATCTAAAAAAATTACTCTTTACATTTAGGCTGTGGGGAAAATTGGCTAGGTGAGCAATAATTAATCAAGTCCTATGCTAAAAAATAGCCCAGGATTTACTTTTATAAAAACTGATTTATGATAAACCACACATCAATGTTCTTCAAGTTAATATTCAACTTATTAATAGTTTATACCATTTTTGGATGTAACTCAAAAAAAGAAAAGCCAATCCCTGTAGAACTAAAAGCAAGTGGGGTTTTTCTTGAAATCCCACTAGATGATAGTACCGCTAATATAAGCGATGGTCTTTCTTTTTTCCCAGAGGAATCGCTTCTCTTTAATTTGAATTGGACAACAAATGGCATTCAAATTTATGATTTGAATAAAAAAGCAAAAATCAAAGATTTAAAATTCGATTATGAGGGTCCATCTGGAGTGTTAGATATTATGGGAATCTATGTTCATTCTTTAGATAGTATTTTTCTTTTCAATCAACTTGAGCCGGAAATGACATTAATAGACACCTCAGGCAGGATCATTAACCGAATCAACTATGAATCGCCTGATATGTACAGTCCCGCTTTTATCCACAATGCTTATTTCACCAGCCCGCCTATTATCAATGGAGACAAAATGCTTGTAAAAACTCATTTTTATGGTCCTATTCAAAAAATGACCCAAGAAGAGCTTCAAAGCAAAGAATTGATATATGAAATCGATTTGAAATCGGGAAAGAGTAGATTTTTGGATTTCAAATTTCCAAAAGATTACATGCCTGAAGGCTTAAAGTTTTTCGAAGCCACCATTGCCAGAGGAGCAGGAAAGTACGTGTATTCTATGTTTGGCGATCATAGGCTTTTTTTAATTGCTGAGCCGGGAGATACGATCAAATCAAAAAATGTCAAGAGTGAGTTTT
>CAZFSC010000193.1:0-5059 GCA_964521585.1 uncultured Limnohabitans sp. | reverse complement strand
CCTTCCGGTTCTTCTACCGGTGGAATAGCCATTTATGGAGCTATTTCTTATTTTACCAAACAAGCCCGTCAAGCCCGTGAATACGCTAAAAAGCAAGAATGGGACCGGCGAAGAGCGGGCTACTATGCCGTGATTGAATCTGATTCAGTTCGAAAAAATCTCATGATCAAGCACCAGCTAGATCGAATGGCATGGGATCAATTGTTGATTCGATACAATGAGGGGAACCTCTATCATGAATTTCTGGATTGGCCAAAGGAACGGGTTTTCGCTCATTTTGATGCCTTCCTGTCGAGAGAGAAAGATTGGATTTATTGAGATTTTCGCTTGAAAGACCAGGTTACAAAAAATTTAGCCACTTCCACACCCTGAGGATTTTTCCCACTTGAAATCATGGTCAGCTGAGCACTTTCTTCGGGGTTTAAGCTATCAATCAATTCAAACAGTTCGACGCCTTGATTGCAGGTAAAAGTGATTTTTTCGTTAGCTTTTTTGTAATACTCCGCACGAAAATCTACCACCAACATGGAAAATTTACCTTTGCCGGCTAAAGCCAGCTGACAGAGGGCACCGGTGCTAAGTTCGGCAGCTCCGGCCATGGCAGCAAAGTAGATGGATTTGAAGGGATTCTGACTTCTCCAGAAATAGGGGATGGTAACTTCACATTTTTCCTTGGAGAGGGTCTTGATTCTCAATCTCCAAAAAATTGCAGATGGAAGCCTGCTCAACATTGCAAACCAGAAAACAATTGGATTTGTCATCTTGTTTTGGTAGTCGATCGCTTTTGAATTAAGGGTCATTGAATGTTTTTCAGACTTCATAAATTTCAATTAAAACTAAAAATAAAGAAAAATCCTTTCTGGTATTCTATTTGAACCGAAATGGCAAAAACATATTCAAATGAAAAAAATATTCACTTTTCTAGCATTGGGAATGCTCATTTATGCTTGTTCCAAAGTTCCGTTGACAGGAAGATCCAGACTGGATGCAGTTTCCAATGAGGAAATCATGCCTTTGGTCAATGAGCAATATGATAAGATTTTAAATGAAAAAAAGGTAGTTACCAATACGACACAGGGACAGGCTGTGGTAAGGGTTGGTCAGCGAATAGCGGCTGCTACGGAGAAATTTTTGATCGATGAAGGGTATACTGAAATAGTCGATAATTTTGAGTGGGAATTCAATCTGATTCAGGATGAGCAAGTTAACGCTTTTGCAATGCCCGGAGGAAAAGTAGCATTTTACACCGGGATAATGCCTGTCACTCAAGGTGATAATGGAATAGCTGTGGTCATGGGACATGAAATCGCGCATGCTGTAGCTGGTCACTCCAGAGAGCGAATGTCAAATGGATTGGCAGCCAACTTTGGAATCAATCTGCTTTCAGCTGCAATAGGTCAAAATCCTAACCTGACGGAATCTCTTTTACTTCAATCCGTAGGTATCGGAACTGAATTGGGAATGCTGAAATTTTCTCGAAAACACGAGCTGGAAGCCGATGAGTTAGGATTGATCTTCATGGCAATAGCTGGATATGATCCTCGGACGGCGCCTGAATTTTGGGAAAGAATGTCCGCAAAAGGAGGTCAGTCTCCCCCTGAATTTTTATCTACTCACCCAGGTCCGGAATCAAGAATTGAAAAGTTAAATAAGCAAATGGCTAAGGCAATGGAATACTACGAGAAATCGAAAAAATAGAGTTGGGGATGCTGAAATCACAAAAATTGAAAGTCAAGAGATTTAAGTGAAAAAGCAGTTGTCCCAATTTTGTTTTTGTATTAGATCAATACCTGACAAATTCCATTGAGAATCAGAAAGTAAAAAACCGAGGAGTTCCCTCGGTTTTTTTGCTTTCAGATTTTGGAAGAGATTACAATCAGTCTTAAGCTTTTTACTGATTAAACCCTCTCAATTTTACCTGGGTAAGTTTTCGTTTGGTATCTAGCGGGAAATCGCCTCTCATCATCCAATCGTAATAGCCGGGTTCTTCTTTCAGCACCTGTGCAATGGTTTTTCCCTTCTGTTTTCCAAAGTTGAAAACCTCCTCACCTTTATCATTGTAGACAAAGCGGCCGGCTAGATCTACCATTTTTTCATTGAGCAGCTCATGAAGTTTTTTCATGTCATTTTCGAAGACTCCCAGTTTATTTCCCTGAAGATCCTCCATTTCCTCTCCCAGATATCGCTCTACCTGTGCTTTGAATACATCCAGTGTTGCAAGGGTATCCGCTTCAGCGCTATGAGCATTTTCCAGCGTTTTTCCACAGTAGAATTTATAAGCTGCCGTGAGATTTCGCTTCTCCATCATGTGAAATATTTTCTGTGAATCGAGCAAGTTCCTCTTATCGATGTCAAATTCAATTCCGGCTCTGAGAAATTCTTCCACTAAAAGAGGTATATCATATTTCAACACGTTGAAACCTGAAAGGTCAGATTGACCTATAAACTGAAAGATCTCCCTGGAAAGATCCTTGAAGGTGGGTTTATCTTTAACATCCTTATCATAGATGCCATGGATCAGCGAAGCTTCCAATGGGATGGGGATGGTGGGATTGACCTGGCGGGTGTAGATTTCCTGTCCGCCATCCGGATGCACTTTGACAATAGAGATCTCTACGATTCGATCGGTAGAAATATTTGTTCCTGTGGCCTCGAGGTCAAAAAATGCTATTGGATTTTTAAGATTAAGTTTCATAGAAATGATTTATTGCAAAGAGAAAAGGATGATTCATTGAGAATAGAATTCTGTTCTTCATTGCGAGGTTAGTTGAATTTTGCTTTGATTTCTTCCAAGTCCATATTGTCATAATTGCCAGAACTCATCAGCAATAGATTGGAATCCGAAAAATCCAGCGTCAATAGATATTTTTTAAGTTCAGAACTATCTGTAAAGACTTTTAAATCAGGTCTTTTAAACCCAAGTCTTAAAGTCGTCTCATCCATGAGTTCCAGTTTTTTCAAAGCCACGGCATGGGGATTCAGATAGACGATTGCAATGTCTGCCGCATCCATTGTATGGGCATAGTTAGGCAGAAATGTCTTGTTAAGCGAAGAATACGTATGCAATTCCTGCACAGCTACTAATCTTCGGTGTGGAAACTGGGTTTTTACAGCCTTCACCGTAGCCATTAACTTGGAAGGCGCATGCGCAAAGTCTCTATATAAAGCACTGTCTGGAGTTTCTTTGATAAGTTCTTGTCTTTTTGCGGCGCCTTTGAACGATTGGATACTTTGATAAAAATCAGCTTTGCTAAGGCCGAGGGAAAGGCAGACATTCATGGCACCCTGAAGGTTCTGAAGATTGTGCTCGCCGAAAATCTGAATTGGAACAAGGTCATTTTCCGTTTCCAGAAAAGTCTTTCCTTCCTTGATCTGGGATGGATGTGCTTGATAAGGGGTTTTCTTAGCTGAAATGGGTGAATCCTCTGCAGCTTTTTTCACAAGCGGATCTGCCTCGCAATAAATAAGTTCGCCAGAGGGAGGCGTCAAATCCATGAACTTGCTGAACAGGTATTTATACTCCTCAAAATCAGGAAATACATTGTAATGATCCCATGCTATTCCACTTACTAAAGCAATATCATGCTTGTAATGAAAGAACTTTGAAGTCCGATCAAGAGGAGAAGTCAGATATTCATCTCCTTCTATGATGATAACCGGAGCATGGGAAAGCTTGACCATTAAATTAAAGCCCTCAATCTGAGCGCCTACGAGGTAATCAAAATCCACATTTTGATTTCGCAAGACATGCAAAATGATTGAAGTGATGGAAGTCTTGCCATGGGAACCTGCGATTACCACCCTTTTTTTGTCCTTGCTCTGATTGTAGATGAATTCTGGAAAAGAATAGACTGGAATACCCAATTCCTGAGCTCTCCGGAGTTCGGGATTTTCTAATCTGGCATGCATTCCCAAGATAATACCATCCAAATCAGGAGTGATTTTTTCCGGAAACCAACCGTATTCCTTTGGTAAAATCCCGGCTTTCTCCAATCTCGTTCGCGATGGTTCGTAGATTTCATCATCCGATCCTGTGACCCGATAACCCTTCTCCACCAAGGCCAAGGCCAAATTGTGCATCACAGCACCTCCGATCGCGATAAAGTGATATTTACTCATAATGCAGTTGGTGTAGTCTTTTTGATTTTCCAAACTTAAATATAAAAGATGGCCTAGCGTCCTGAACCGTTTTAAAATCAGAATTTTTTTTGATGGCGGCTTTTTAACTAATTTTGAAAGCTCAAAAAAAGAAGATGTTTCCCGATAAATTCGCTTACCTCAGTCTGGCTTTGCTTTATTTGATTCCCTGGACAATAATCTACATCAATAGTCCTTGGAAAAGCGGGATGATCAAGGTAGGTGCCATTGGAGGTTTGATGGGTGTGATCGCTGAGGTTTGGTATTTTAGAGATTATTGGCGGCCACCGACATTGTTTGGAGAGGCAGTGGTTGGAATTGAGGATTACGTTATTGGGTTTGCACTTTTTGGAGTAGGGGGATATATCCATTCCTCATTCACCAAAAGAGAGATCGACTACTCCAGACCAGGCCAGGCCCAAAACAGAGACTTTTTCTTTCTGTTTCTGATTGGATGCGCTAGTTTGACCGTATTCAGCGTGATATTGGGGATTCATTCAGGCTATGTGACATTCTTGACTTTTTTCTTTCTGTCAGTATACATCTGGATCCAGCGACCTGATTTGATTGGTTTGTCCATCAAATCTGCTTTTGCAACTTTGGGGATTTCTTTTTTGATTTATTACATCAATTTTAATTTTCTATTTCCGGAATTCTGGGATAAATACGGTTTGCTCAAAAAGCCGATTCTAGGATTGGAAATCTTCAATATCCCCCTTTCTGAAATGCTATGGCACTTTTCCTGGGCTATGTTATGCAGTATGTTTAGGGGCTATCGCAACGGTGTTTATTATATTAATGACAAGCCCTCGCAGGCTTGATTTTTGCAGCTCCACTTGTTGATAAATTTGCAAAAGTTGTTCAAAACTCTTGATTTAAAGCCGATACATTTGTTTCATGACCGATAAGAATACCAACCCTA
>CAZFSC010000192.1:4550-5161 GCA_964521585.1 uncultured Limnohabitans sp. | reverse complement strand
AATAGTAAAACCGATCCTCAATTACATTTACAGGAAAATCTGCGGAAAATCCTGGATAAGGCTTACTCTCTGCAAAAACCACTTCCGGTTGAAATCTGACATGGAGAATTGAGGCTTTAGCCTGAAATCCAGCTGAAAGATATTGCTGAAATCCCACTGCGGGCAATAAACCTAAATCTCCCCAACCATATGGTCTATTTTGATTATATAGAGTGTTTGTCAAAATAGGTAATGGTTCTAATCCAAATAAACTATTTTGAAAGTTAGCGCTTATCGGATTTAGAGGCATTTTCAAAAGAAAACTCCCTTGCTGAGAAGCTGAATCCCCGGAATAACTTAATCTTCGCTCTGATTCTTCATAAAATTGAAATCCAGGAAGAATATTCTGGGCAGATGCAAAAAAGGAATATCCAAAAAATAGGATACTAATGAAGTACTTCATCTAAAGATTTTACTTTTTTGAACCCTTGCTGAATGTATTTTGAAAATACAAAAAATGGGAATTTGATCAATCGAGCCTGCCTTTTGATACGTTTCCATGTAAAATCTTGAGTCAATCGGTACAACCATTCCAATCCATTTTGCTGAAACCATAAAGGCGCTCTCTTTAC